>DATMES010000034.1 GCA_035556555.1 Frankiaceae bacterium | reverse complement strand
GCGCTGGAGGGCGCGGATGCGCTCGGAGGAGATGACGAGGTCGGCGGGGTCGGTGATGGCGACGGTCGGGATCACGTCGCCGAGCGTGCGGTCGCCGTCCTCGTCGCTGACGACGGGGCGGTTGAACGACACGTACGAGTTGAGCGGCGTGTGCTTCTGCCGGGTCGCGGTCTTGATCGCGGTGATGATCTGGCGCGTCACGCAGAGCTCGGCGAACGCCCGGAACGACGTCTGCATCTCCGTGTTGAAGTCACGGATGGCCTTGTACAGGCCGATCATGCCCTCCTGGACGATGTCCTCGCGGTCCGCGCCGACCAGGAAGTACGAGCGCGCCTTCACCCGGGCGAAGTTGCGGTACTTGGTCAGCAGCTCGGCCAGCGCGACGTCGTCGCCCGCGCGGGCGGCGAGGACGAGCTCGTCGTCGGTACGGAGCTCGTCGTCGTAGTGGTCGCGGTGACGTCGCACGTGAGGATCGCCCTTCCCTGGGTGAACAGGCGCGGCGGGTGAAGCAACGGGTCCGGCAATCGTAGGACGTTTTGCCCTACCTTGACCAGACCTTGTTTCCTTCGCCCACATGGAGTAACGACCCGCTGGCAAGGGGGTTACGGGGTCGTCCTGCGCCGTCTCGCGACCTCGGCGAGCGTGACCGCGGCCGCCACGGACGCGTTGAGCGACTCGGTGTCGTTGACCATGGGGATCCGGACGAGCACGTCGCACGTCTCCCCCACGAGCCGCCCGAGGCCCTTTCCTTCGGATCCGACGACGACGCAGAGCGGCTCGGTGGCGAGCTCGAGGTCATCGAGCGACAGCTCCCCTTCGGCGGCGAGGCCGACGATCGAGACGCCGGCGTCGGCGTACGACTTGAGGGTCCGGACGAGGTTGGTGGCGCGCGCGACGGGCAGCCGCGCGGCGGTGCCCGCGGACGCCTTCCAGGCGGCGGCGGTGAGGCCGGCGGCGCGGCGCTCGGGAACGATCACCCCGTGCGCGCCGAACGCCGCCGCGGAGCGGACCACGGCGCCGAGGTTGCGCGGGTCGGTGACGCCGTCCAGCGCCACGAAGAGCGGAGCCTCGGATTGCTCCAGCGCGCGGCGGAGGACGTCGTCGGGGTGGGCGTAGTCGTACGGCGCCACGACCAGCGCCAGCCCCTGGTGCAGCGCGCCGTTGGTGAGCCGGTCGACCTCGGTACGGCTCGCCTCGCGGATCGGCACCTTGAGCCTGGCCGCGGTGGTCAGGGCCTCGGCGACGCGGTCGTCGTGGTCGAGCCCGAGCGCGACGACGAGCGTGCGGGCGGGCACGCGAGCGCGCAACGCCTCCACGACGGGGTTGCGCCCGGCCACGACCTCGTCGACGTCGGCGAGGATGCCGCGCTTGGGCGCGGGCGCGCGCTTGGCAGGCGCGGAGGCGCGGCGCGGGCCGTCGCCGCGCGGGACGGTGATGCCGACCGGCGTACGCCGGGGCCGCGCGGTGGGGCGGGACGACGGCCAGGGGCCGGGGGCGTCGACCTGGCCGCGCTCGCCCTTGGGCTTGGCGCCCGCCTTGGCGCCGGGCGCGGCGCGCTTGGCGGCCGCGGCGGCCTTGCGCGCGGCGGGGTGGCCCTTGCGCGCCTCGGCGGGCGGCGTGGGGCCCTTGCCCTGCAGGCGGTCCTTGCCGTGGCCGCCGGAGCCGACGGGCGCGCCCTTGCGGTGCGAGCCGGCCTTGCCCGCCCTGCCGCCCTGGCCGCCCTTGGCGATCGCCTTGCCGCCGCCTACGCGCTTCCCAGGTGCCACCGAACGCCTCCAGCCGTGTCCTCGACCACTACCCCGGCCGCGGCCAGGCGGTCACGGATGGCGTCTGCCTCCGCGAAGTCCTTGCGCCCCCGCGCCGCCGACCGCGCCTCGAGCGCGATCTCGACGAGCGCGCCGAGGGTGTCGTGCAGGTCGCCCGCCGCCGCGGGCCACTGGTCCACGGGGTCGAGCCCGAGGACGGTGAGCATGCGCCGTACGGTCGCCCGGCAGTCGGCGGCCACCGATGCCTCGCCCGCGTCGAGGGCGGCGTTGCCGCGGCCGACGGTCGTGTGGATCACGCCGAGCGCGCGGGAGATGGCGAGGTCGTCGTCCATGGCGGCGGCGAACTCGGCCCACGCCGCGTCGTCGACCGCGCCGTCACTCCCCGCGTTGCGGACGAACGTCTCGATGCGCCCGTACGACGCCGCCGCCTCGGCGAGCGCGGCCTCGCCGTACTCGATGGCCGAGCGGTAGTGCGCGCCGCCGAGGAGGTAGCGGAGCACCTGCGGCCGTACGCCGGTGGCGAGCACGTCGGCGACGACGAGGGAGTTGCCGAGCGACTTGCTCATCTTCTCGCCGCCGGTGTTGACCATGCCGTTGTGCATCCAGTAGTTGGCGAAGCCGTCGCCGGCGCACGCGGACTGGGCGTTCTCGTTCTCGTGGTGCGGGAAGACGAGGTCGAGCCCGCCGCCGTGGATGTCGAACGGCTGCCCGAGGTACTTCACCGCCATGGCCGAGCACTCGAGGTGCCAGCCCGGCCGCCCTGGGCCCCAGGGCGTGTCCCAGAACGGCTCCCCCGGCTTGTGCGCCTTCCAGAGCGCGAAGTCGAGCGGGTTGCGCTTGGGCCGCGACGGGTCGACCTTCTCTGTCTGCATCATCGCGTCGGGCTGCTGGCCGGACAGCTCGCCGTAGCTGCCGAAGGACCTGACGTCGAAGTAGACGTCGCCGCCCGAGGCGTACGCGTGCCCCTTGTCGATGAGCGTCTGCATCAGCGCGATCATCTCGGGCACGTGTCCTGTGGCCCGCGGCTCGACGGTCGGCGGGAGGACGCCGAGGGCGTCGTACGCCGCGTTGAACGCC
This sequence comes from Frankiaceae bacterium, assembly GCA_035556555.1. Taxonomy (GTDB): domain Bacteria; phylum Actinomycetota; class Actinomycetes; order BP-191; family BP-191; genus BP-191. The sequence continues at coordinate 32,944 of DATMES010000034.1, read as the reverse complement.
CGCGTGTTGCGCTCCGCGACGACCCACGAGGAGACGCCCTCGTGGCCGGCGACGTGGATGATCTTGTCGTCGATGTCGGTGACGTTGCGGACGTACGTCACCGCGTAGCCCGACTCGGTCAGCCAGCGGCGCAGGATGTCGAACGCCACCGCGGAACGCGCGTGCCCGACGTGCGGCGGTGCCTGCACGGTGGGGCCGCAGACGTAGACGGACGCCACGCCGGGCACGACCGGCTCGAACGGCCGGGCGGCGCGGGCGCGGGTGTCGTGGAGGACGAGCGGCACGCCGCGCATCGTACGCGGGGCCGCGTACGGGCTCGCGGGCGAGCGGCGGATCCGTTCGCACGGCGGGGCGCGCCGGAAGCTACTGGTGAGTAGCGACGTCGCCGTTCACCGGTTCGTGCCCGGCCGTTGCCGCTACCCACCAGTAACCGCACGCCCGGGGCGGCGTACGCCCTACGGCGGCGTTCGGCCGGCCGGCCGGGTCAGGCGCCGTGGAAGACGACGTGCTCGGGTGGGACGCGGATGACGACGCGGACGTTCTCCGGCTTGTCCCACGGGTACGGCGTCACGCCCCGGTACTTCAGCGCCAGCGCGTCGATGAGCTCGCGGCCACCCTCCTCGGTGAGGGTGGCGGTGCCGCGGACCTCCAGGTAGGAGTACGGGTCGTCCGGCGCGATGAGCAGGACGGAGACGCGAGGGTCGCGTTCGAGGTTGCGGGCGTGCCTGCGGCCCTTGACGGTCGACATGAGGACGTCGTCTCCGTCGCGGGCGACCCAGTGCACGGTCGTCTGCGGCGAGCCGTCGGCGTTGATCGTGGCGAGGGTGACGTGGTTGGGCGCGTCGAGAAGCTCGCGGGCCTTGTCCGGCAGTGCGCTCATGCGGGGCATCCTGCCCCAGCGGGGCCGCCCTACGCGACGCGGCGGCGGACGGCGGCGGTGCCCGCGACGAGCAGCAGGGCGACGGCGGCGAGCGGGGCGTCGGTGCTCGTCGGCGCCGACGTCGCGGCGGTCGTCATGGCGGCGAGCGGACCGGCGGCCGTACGGAGCGCGGTGCCCGTCGTCGTCGTAGTGGCGCGGCGGGTCGTGGTGGCGGCCGGGGCTGTCGCCACGGTGGCGGCCTGGGCGGCGGAGCGGGTGACCGGAGCCGTCCGAGCCGTCGTGGCGGCGGCGCGGGTGCCCTGGCGGGCCGCGGTCGGCACGTGGGTGGCGGCCGTGGCGGCACCGGGCGCCGTACGGACCGGGGTCGCCGGGGTCACCGGGGCAGTGGCCGGCGCGGGCTCGGTCGTCGTGCCCGCGGTCGGGGCGGCGACGGGCGTCGGCGCGTAGTGGCGCCACTTGCCCTTGTTCTTGGTCGGCGTGGTCGTCGTGGTGTCCGTCACCGGCGGGACGACGGGCGCGTCGACGGTGCCCTTGAACACCGCGCCGGTCAGCGGCGGCAGCGTCACGGAGGAGACGGTCGCGCCGGTCACGTCCTGCAGCGGCGCGGGCAGCGGCACGGTGACGGTCTGGTCCTTCAAGGGGTTCACCGCGGCGAAGCCGGCGGGGAAGACCCTGGTGTACGCCGCGCCGACCTTGACCATGGGGGCGGTGGCGTAGCCGAGGTTCCAGGCCTGCTCGGGGCGCCACGGGGCCTTCTTGTACGAGTCGACGGCCGTGAACGCGCCGTGCCCGGCGTTCGCGATGAGGAACGACGCGAGGCCGTACCGGTACGAACGGTCGTCGGTGTCGGCGGAGGTCGTGACGGCGACGTTGCCGGGCGAGGTGGCCAGGGCCTGCACGCCGGCGGTCCAGCCCCGCGAGCCCCAGTCCCAGAGGTAGTTGCTGGGCGAGTTCGGGTCGGTGCCCCAGTGCGCGTAGTGCTCGAGCATCGCGCCGTCGGTCATCTGCGACCAGCGGGTCCAGACGGCGAGGTTGTCGGTGGCGCCGGAGATGTTGACGACGAGCTTCTTGCCGAGGGCGTGCAGCGCGTCGGACGCCTTCTTGATGAGCGCTTCCTCGCCGGCCTGCAGGTCGGCGTCGGTGGGCGCCTCGGCGAGCGTCGCGGTGGAGTAGTACTTCAGCGTCGTCAGCGCGTCGTCGCCGAACACGCCGTCCCAGACGCTGCCGTTGATCTCCTTGGTCACGTTGTCGACCCAGCGCTGCTGGTACGCGGGGTTCCACACCTCGGTCTGCCAGAGGTTGGGGTAGCCCTTCCAGCCGACGTCGTTGCCGAGGGTGTCCTTGGCCAGCCAGCCGTTCGCGGTCGCGTCGATGTAGCCGACGCCGGTCGCCATCGGGCGGCCGTTGCGCTCGTTGTCGAGCGCCGCCTCGGCGTAGGAGGCGGAGGAGAGGTCCTTGTACGCCAGCACGGTGACGGCGGGGTTGAGCGACTTGATGATCGAGGCGGCGCGGGTCTGCCACGACTGGAGGATGACGACGCGGTAGCGGCTCGCGGCGACGGTGGCCTCGGCGTCGGTGATCTCGCCGGCGATCTTGTACCAGAGCGCCGGGGGGTTGACGGTGCCGGTCGCGGCCTGCGCCTGGGCGCCGGGAGCGAGCGCGACGAGCACGGAGGCTGCTACGGCTCCCAGGGTCAGGCGGGGGGTCCAGCGCGTCATTCGGCTCAGTCCTCGTTACTCTCAGTGGCTGTCACGGAGAGTTATCGGCGAACACGGAGCGTGCTTGAACCCCTCGCTGGTAGCAGAATGCTTTCCGTGAACCCCGCCGTGGTCGCCGCCGGCCGTGCCACGTCCGCCGTGCTCGCCGCGCGCGACCGCGTCGCCGGTCCCCGCGGCGGGCTGCTGCTCCTCGGCTGGCACGCCGTGGACAAGACCGGTAGCGGGCTCGTGACGACGTTCGACGAGCTCCGCCGGCACCTCGACGCGATCGGTGACTGGGGCACGGTCGTCCGTCTGGACCAAGGGATTTCGGGGCTACGCGACGGCTCGCTGCCGCCGCGCGCGGTGGTGCTGACGTTCGACGACGGCTACGCCGGCGTGGCCGAGCTGGCCTGGCCCGAGCTGAAGTCGCGCGGCTGGCCGGCCACGCTCTTCGCGGTCTCCGGCTACCTCGACGGCGGCAGGACGTTCCCCTGGGACGACCCGTCAGCCGCCTCGGCTCGGCTCCTCACGGCCGCCGAGCTGCGCGCCGTGGCCGACGACGGGCTCGACATCGGGTCACACACGGTGACGCACCGCTGGCTCCCGCACCTCGACGCGGCCGCCGTGGGGGCCGAGCTGCGGGACTCCAAAGCGGCGCTGGAGGACCTGTTGCAACGCTCCGTGACCACGTTCGCGTACCCGATGGGCGGCTGGGACGCCCGGATCCGGCACGCGGTGGTCGCGGCGGGGTACGACGCCGCGGTGACCGTCGACCGGGGCCGCAACACCGCGCGTACCGACGTCTACGCGCTCCGGCGGGCGTTCGCGCCGCCGGACGCGGCCGACGTGACCCGCATCCTCGGCGGCGCGTACACGTTCCTCCGGCCGCTCGACTCGTGGCGTACGCGGAACGGCCCGGCATGGCAGCCGTAGGCGCCCACGACCGGCGGGGCCGCTGGGTCCCCGCGCTGGCGCTGGCGGTCGCGGCGGCGCTGCCGGCGGCGGTCGTCCGTGCCCCGCTCCTGTCGGTCGCGGCGCTCGGCGCGGCGGTGGGGGCGGCGTTCCTCCTGCTGCGACTCGACGCGGCGGTGCTGGTGTTCGTGGGGCTGGCGCCGTTCGAGGACTACGCGAGCGCGGTCAGCGGCGCGTCGGTGAAGCTCGCCGGGCTGCTGCTGTTCGCGGCGTGGGGGCTGCGGCTGCTCACCGACCGCACCCGCGAACGCCTCCGCCATCCAGGCGTCCGCGCCGCGGTCGTGCTGCTCTTCGTCGTCATGGCGTCGGCGCTCATGCACACCAACCCGCCGGCGGGGACGAGCGTCGTCGTGCGGTACGTGTCGTTCATCGGCGCGTTCGTCGTGCTCGCCGACGTGCTGCGCGGGACCGTCGCGCCGCGGCGCTGCGCCGAGGTGTACGTGATCTCGTGCGCGCTGGCCGCGGTCTGCGGGCTGTTCGAGTCGCTGGTGCAGGGCGACTACCGCGCCGCCGGGCCGCTCGGCGACGCCAACGACTTCGCGTTCTTCCTCGTCGCGGCGGTGCCGATCGCGCTGGCGCTGCGGACGTACGGCCGCCGCCGTCTCTGGCTCGCCTGCGCGGCGGTCTCGCTCGCGGCGATCGCGGGCAGCCTCTCGCGCGGCGCCGCGCTGGGCCTCGTCGTCGTCGTGCTCTGGGCCGTCGCGGTCGGGCACATCAGGCCGCGGACGGCGGCGTGGTCGGCGGCGTTCGTCGTGGCCTCGCTCGTCGTCGTCGCGGTCCTCGTGCCGGCGCTGGTCAGCGAGAAGCTCGACGCCAAGAACAAGGTCGCGGCCACGAACGTCGACGAGCGCAAGATCCGCTGGCTCGTCACCACGGAGATGGCCGCCGACCACCCGGTGCTCGGCATCGGCCCCGGCGGCTTCGAGACGCGGTACGAGGAGTACGTCGGCGACCGCGACTTCAACCCGACCCACCAGCTCAAGGTCGCCCACCAGATGTACCTCGAGGTGGCGGCCGAGCTCGGCTTCGTGGGGCTGACGGCGTTCCTCCTCATCGGCATCACGGGATGGACGTCCGCGCGGCGGGTGGTCCGCGCCCGAGGCCCTGACCGCGCGCTCGCGGTCGGCGTGCAGGGGGCGCTGCTGGGGATGGCGGTGGCGGCGATGTTCCTGACCGAGCAGTACTACCTGCCCGTGTGGCTCTTCCCGGCCATGGGCATCGGGCTGGAGCTGCGGCGGGCCACGGCGTGAGGGTCTGGCACCTGCTGACCCAGCCGGCAGGCGGCCCCGCCGACCACGTCGCCGACGTCGCCCCGGTGCTGGCCGCGCTCGGGCACGAGGTGACGGTCGTCATGCCGCCGGGCGCGGCGGCCGACCGCGTGACGGCGGCGGGCGTACGGCTGCTTCCCCTGTCGGTCTCGTCCAAGACCGACGCGGCGGGGGCGCTGCGCTTCGCCGCGCTGCTGCGGCGCGAACGCCCCGACGTCCTGCACTGCCAGGACCGGCGCGCCGGGCTCGTCGGGCGGCTCGCGGCGAAGGCGGCGGGCGTGCCCGTGGTGTTCACGCTGCACGGCGCGCCGGACGGGCTGTCGTACCTCGTCCGCGGCAACCTCCGCGCCGCCCCCGAACGCAGCCGCGACCGCCTCTACTACCTCCACATGGAGCGCTGGCTCGGCCGGACCGGCGCGTTCGTCGTCGCGCCGAGCGAGGCGATCGCGGAGTTCCTGGCGAGGCACGTACGCCTCCCCGACGCGCAGGTCAGGGTCGTCCCGAACGGCGTCGACCTCGAACGCTTCTCCCCCGCGGGGCACACCGGCGGCGAGGGCGTGCTCTGGCTCGGGCTGATGGGTGCGGTGAAGCGGCTGGACGTGCTCCTGGACGCGCTGGCGTCGTACGACGGTCGGGCCGTGCTCGCGGGCGACGGGCCGCTGCTGCCGATGGTGGCCGCGCGGGCGGACGAGCTGGGCGGGCGGGTGTCGCTGCCGGGGTTCGTGGCGGACCCGGTGCCGCTGTTCGCGGCGGCGGACGCGTTCGTGCTCTGCTCGGCCGCGGAGAACATGCCGCTCGCCTTGCTCCAGGCGATGGCCTGCGGGCTGCCGGTCGTGGCGACGCGCGTGGGCGGCATCCCGGAGGTCGTGCGCGACGGCGTGGACGGGCTGCTCGTGCCGCCGGGCGACGCGGCGGCACTGGCCGCTGCTCTGTCCTCGGTGACGCCGGCGATGGGGGTGGCGGGGCGGCAACGGGTCGAGGAGGCGTACGGCATCGAACGCTGCGCCGCCGGCCTCGCCGCCGTCTACACCGAGGCGTGCTCGTGAGGATCGCGCACGTCATCGCCGAGATGGGCTCCGGCGGCGCGGAGGCGCTGGTCGAGGACCTCGCGCGGCACCGCCTCTCTCGTGGCGACGCGGTGACCGTGGCGAGCGCGGGCGGGCGGCGGGCCGATGCGCTGGCCGCGGAGGGCGTACGGCTCGTGCCTGTGGCGCTGCACCGGCGTTCCGTGGCGAAGGCCGTTCTGGGCGCGGCCGGCGCGGCGCGGTCGCTGCGGGGCCAGGCGGACGTCGTCCACGCGCACAACGTCGGGGCCGCGCTCGTCGCGCACCTCGCCACCCGCTGGCCGCGGCGGCGGCCTCCGCTCGTCGTCACCGTCCACGGCCTCCCCGCAGCCGACTACCCGCGCGCGGCGGGACTGCTGCGGCGTACCGCCGACCTCGTCGTCGCGGTCTCGGAGACCGAGCGGGAGAAGCTCGTCGCGGGCGGCCTCCCCGCCGACCGCGTGACCGTCGTGGACAACGCCGTCGCGCCGCCTGCGCCGTACGACAGGTCGGTCGCGCGGCGCGAGCTCGGGCTCGATCCGGACGTGCCGGTCGCGCTCTGGGTCGCGCGGCTCGCGCCGCCGAAGCGGCCCGACCTGCTCGTGGAGGCGTGGCGTTCGGTGCCGGAGCCCGCGGTGCTGCTCGTGGCGGGCGGCGGCCCCCTGGTCGTGGCGGGTGACGCGCGGGTACGGGTGCTCCGTGAGCGGTCCGACGTACCCCGCCTCCTCGCGGCCGCCGACGTCTACTGCCTCGCGTCCGACTCCGAGGGCATGCCGATGGCGGTCCTGGAGGCGATGTCGGCGGGAGTGCCCGTCGTCGCGACCGGCGTGGGCGGTCTGGTGGCGGGGTGCACGGGCGCGGCGCGGCTCGTACCGCCGGGGGACGTGGAGGCGCTGGCGGCGACGTTGACGGAGCTGCTCGGCTCGCCGGAACGCCGCGCCGAGCTGGCGGCGGCGGGCCGGGAGCGGGTGGCGGAGCGGTTCTCGGTGGCGGCGATGCGCGGCGCGTACGACGCGGTGTACGCCTCCCTGTCGGTACGGTGACCGCGTGGACCTCCGCGAGCTGCTCGGCGCCGTGTGGCGCAGGAAGCTCATCGCGTTCCTCGTGCTGCTCGTGGAGCTGGGTGCGACCGCCGGGTTCCTGACGATGGCGCCGCGGATCTACGAGTCGACGGCGACGATCTCCGCGTCGCCGAGCCAGGAGGCGCTGCGGTCGACCGGCAACCTCACGACGTTGCAGGCGACGGTCGCCAGGCTGGTCACGACGGGCGACGTGCTCGACGCCGCCCGGACGCGCATCGCGCCGGTGCCCTCGCTCGCGACGATGAAGGAGGCCGTCTCCGGCAACCTCGTCGAGGGCACGGTGCTCGTCCGCATCACCGCGCGGCACACCGACCCGGCGCTGGCGGCACGGATCGCGAACGCCGTCGCCGCCGAGCTGCCGCGGCACGACCCGAGCGACGGCGTGTTCACGTTCGCGACCGTCGACACCGCGCGGCCCGGCACCGCCCCGGTCTCCCCCAACACCCGGCTCATCATCGTCATCGGGGTCGTGCTCGGCCTCGCGCTGGCCGTCACCGCGGCACTGCTGCAGGACAACGCCGCGCGCCGTGCCGACACCGCGGAGGACGTACAGGAGACGACCGGCTTCGGCGTGCTGGCCCGGCTGCCTCGTCCACGCGACCGCAACGCCCTCGATGCCGCTGATCCGGAGGCGCGGACGTCGGCGGCGTTCCGCGCGCTGCGCATCGCGCTGGAGTTCGTGGCCGCGCGCGAGCCGCTGCCCGCGCTGGTCGTGACGTCGGCGGTGCCCGACGAGGCCGAGGGGTGGCTCGCCGCCAACCTCGCCGTCGCGCTCGCCCAGGTGCAGCACCGGGTCCTGCTCGTGGACGGCAACCTCGCCTCGCCGCGTACGCACCCCGCCCTGTCCCGCCCCGGCGCCGGAGGGCTGGCGGAGGTGCTGGCCGGGGCGTCGACCGAGTCGCTGCTGATCGCCGGGCCGGTGCCCAACCTGTCCGTGCTCCCCGCGGGCAACGCCCCGACCCAGGCCGCCGAGCTCGTGGAGACGCGCTTCGGCGAGGTGCTCCAGGGGTGGACGCGGGAGTACGACGTCGTGCTCGTCGACGCGCCCGCCGTCACCGAGTCGGACGACGCGCGGGTCATGGCCGTGGCCGGCGCGATCCTGCTGTCGGTGCCCGCGGGCAAGTCCTCGCCGCGCACGCTGCGCGAGGTGTCGGCGTCGCTGCGGGTGGTCAACGCGCGCGTGGCCGGCGCCGTTCTGATCGGCGGCGACCCGACGGCGTAGGTCGGGCGGTGCCGGCGGCGTAGCCTGCCCCGCTTTTCGTGATCTTGGCTGCGTTCGTGCTGCTCGGCCGTCACAAACGCAGCCAAGATCACGAGTTCTGCGCGTGCGTCAGGCGCGGGCGTCAGTCTCGGGTCAGCAGGGCCGTCGCGACCGCGGCCAGCCCCTCGCCCCTGCCCGTGAAGCCGAGCCCGTCCGTCGTCGTCGCGCTCACGGACACCGGCGCGCCGGCCGCCTCGCTCAGCACCGACTCGGCCTCCGTACGACGCGGGCCGACCTTGGGGCGTTCACCGACGACCTGCACGGCGACGTTGACGACGGTCCAGCCCGCCTCGGCGACGCGGCGTACAGTCTCGGCCAGCAAGGCGGCCCCGGCCGCGCCTGCCCACTCGGGGGCGCTGGTGCCGTACTGCGACCCGAGGTCCCCCAGCCCCGCCGCCGACAGCAGCGCGTCGCAGCAGGCGTGCGCCGCGACGTCGCCGTCGGAGTGCCCGGCCAGTCCCGGCTCGCCCGGCCACTCGAGTCCGGCCAGCCACAGCGGGCGCGAGGCGTCGTACGGGTGCACGTCGACCCCGATGCCCGTCCGGAGGTCAGTGCTCAACGTCAGTGCTCACGGCGGGCGAGGCGTTCCTGGAGGACGTGCTCGGCGGTGGCGAGGTCGTGCGGGCGGGTCACCTTCGCGGCTTCGGGGTGCCCGGGTACGACCGCCACGGTCGCCCCGATCCGCTCGGCCAGCGAGGCGTCGTCGGTGCCCGCGAAGCCGTCGATGACCGCCGCGTCGTGCGCCTTGGTGAGCAGCTCGCGCGTGAAGCCCTGAGGGGTCTGGACGGCGTACAGGCCCTCGCGCCGTACGGTCTCCACCACCCGCCCGTCCTCGACGCGCTTCACGGTGTCCGCGACGGGCAGCGCGGGGATGACGGCCTCAGCGCCGCGCGCGACGGCCTGCACGACGTCGTCGACGAGCTGGCTCGGCGCCAGCGGCCGCGCGGCGTCGTGCACGAGCACCACGTCCACGTCGGGGTCCAGCGACTCGAGCGCGAGCCGTACGGAGTCCTGCCGCGTCTCCCCGCCCGTCACGACGCGGACCTCGGTGGGCGCCTGATAGGTGTCGAGGACGCCGCGTACCTCGGCCTCGTCCCCCGGCGGCGCCGCCACCACGACGACGTCGACGAGCCGGGCCCGCGCGAGCGCTCGTACGGAGTGGACGAGCATGGGTACGCCGCCGAGCAGCCGCAGCGCCTTGGGGGCGCCGGGGCCGAGGCGTTCGCCGCGTCCCGCCGCGGGGACGATCGCCGCGACCCTCACTCGGCCCGCCGTCTCGGCCCCGGACGCGCGGCGACCTCGGCGGGCTCGCCGGCGGGGCGGGCGAAGACCATGCGGCCGTTCGCGGTCGTGAGAACGCTCGTGACGAGGACCTGCGCCTCGCTGCCGACCTTGGCCCGGCTGCGTTCGGCGACGACCATCGTGCCGTCGTCGAGGTAGCCGACGGCCTGGCCCGCCTCCTTGCCCGGCTTGATGAGCAGCACCGTCACCTCGTCGCCGGCCTGCACCGGCGGACGCAGCGCGAGGCCGAGCGCGTGCAGGTTGAGGACGCGGACGCCGGCCAGCGCGGCGGCCTTGGCGAGGTTGGTGTCGAGGGTGAGGAGGGCGGCGTTGCGGTCGAGCGCGATGCGCACGAGCTTGGCGTCGACCTCGGGTACGCCGGGCGCCTCGTCGTCCACGACCTCCAGCTCGACCCCTGGCTCGCGGCGCAGCGTCTCCAGCAGCTCCAGCCCGCGGCGGCCGCGCGCGCGGCGCAGGTCGTCGCCCGCATCGGCGAGCCCCTGCAGCTCGTCGAGCACGGGTCGGCAGACGAGCATCGAGCCGTGCAGGAAGCCCGCGCGTACGACGTCGAGCACCCGCCCGTCGATCGCCACCGAGGAGTCCACGAGCTTGGGCAGCGCGGACGCGGCGCTCTCCCGCGGCGCGACGCCCGCGCGGGCACCGAAGATCGCGAGGACGCCGTCGCGCTTGGCCTGGCCGATGCGCTGCCCGAGGAACCCGAACAGCACCAGCACGAAGCCGAACAGCGAGAACGCGATGTACGGCTCCGGGATCAGGAACAGCGGCCAGCCCACCCCCGCCGCGAGCAAGACGCCGCAGACCGTCCCGATGGCGCCCGCTACGAGCGACTCGGCCGAGGTCTCACGGAGGCCGACCTCGACGCGGTCGACGGTGGTGACCGTCGTACGGCCGAGGACGCCGCCGAGCACGTAGCCCAGGCCCGCGCCGACGATGACGCCGACCGCGACGCCGTTGAACGTCCCGAGGATCTCGTCGCCCGAGGGCGCGACGATGCGCGCGACCTCGAAGCCGACGCCCGCGAAGAAGACGACGGAGAGCAGCCGCAGCGCCTCGACCACACCGCTAGCCGGTCGGCGTTCGGACAACGGCTAGCCTCCTCGCGCTGTCTCCCCCAGGGAGTGAGAAGTCTAGGGGCAGCGGCGTTCCAGCGTTCGCCTGGCAAGGCCGCAGGGAGCGACGCGTGCTCCGCACGCGAGCGACCGAGAACGCGGCCAGGGGGACGCTGGGGCGTCGCTCAGGAAGCCAGGACCTCGTCGAGGACTGCTTCGGCCTTGTCCTCGTTGGTGCCCTCGGCGAGAGCCAGCTCACTCACGAGGATCTGCCGCGCCTTGGAGAGCATCCGCTTCTCGCCCGCCGACAGACCGCGCTCGCGGTCGCGGCGCCAGAGGTCGCGGACGACCTCGGCGACCTTGTTGACGTCGCCGGAGGCGAGCTTCTCGAGGTTGGCCTTGTAGCGGCGCGACCAGTTGGTCGGCTCCTCGGTGTGCGGCGCGCGGAGCACGTCGAAGACCTTCTCGAGGCCCTCCTGCCCGACGACGTCACGGACACCGACGATCTCAGCGTTGTCCGCGGGCACCTTCACGGTGAGGTCGCCCTGAGCGACCTTCAGCACGAGGTACACCCGCTCGACCCCTCCGACGGTGCGCTTCTCGATCGCCTCGATGAGCGCCGCACCGTGGTGCGGGTACACGACAGTCTCGCCGACCTTGAAAGACATATGCGTTTGAACCCCTTCGTGTGGAGTCCCAGTCTACCAGCGCCCTCCAAGACCCCCTCTGCGAACGTCCGGGCACCCGTGTGACCTACGCTGCGACCCATGAACGTCGAGGCGGGCGGGGGGTTCAGCGACTACCCGCTGGACGCCCGCATGCACGACGAGTGCTTCGACGCCGACGGGCGGGTGCGGCCGGCGTACCGCCGCCTGGTGACGTACCTCGCGGGCCTCGACCCGCGGGAGCTGGCGGCCAAGGCCGAGGCGATCGAGCTGTCGCTGCGGGCGCAGGGCATCACGTTCACCGTCTACTCGGACGGCGACGACGTGGAGCGGACGTTCCCCCTCGACCTGGTCCCCCGCCTGGTGACCGCGCTGGAGTGGGAGGCGCTGTCGGCTGGCCTCGTGCAGCGGGTGACCGCGCTCAACGCGTTCCTCGCCGACGTCTACTCGACCCGCGCCATCGTCCGCGACGGGATCGTCCCGAACGAGCTCGTCGTCACCGGCCGCCACTTCACCCGCCAGGCCACGGGGCTGCACCCGCCGCAGGGCATCTGGACGCACGTCTCCGGCGTGGACCTGATCCGCGACGACACCGGCCGGTGGCTCGTGCTGGAGGACAACTGCCGGACGCCGAGCGGCGTGTCGTACGTCCTCGAGAACCGCGCGTCGATGGTCCGCGGCTTCCCCGAGCTGTTCAACCGGCACCGCGTACGCCCCGTCGACCACTACCCGCAGGCGCTGCTCGACGTGCTGCGGCACATCGCGCCGCGCGGCGACGGTGACCCGACCGTCGTGCTGCTGACGCCGGGGTCGTACAACAGCGCGTACTTCGAGCACACGTTCCTCGCCCGGCAGATGGGCGTGGAGATCGTGCAGGGCGACGACCTGTTCGTCGACGACGCGGTCGTCTACATGAAGACGACGAGCGGCCGCCGCCGCGTCGACGTCGTGTACCGGCGGGTGGACGACGACTACCTCGACCCGCTCGCCTTCAGGCCCGACTCGGTCCTCGGCGTGACGGGGCTCATGCTCGCCGCCAGGGCTGGCAACGTCGCCCTCGCCAACGCCGTCGGCACCGGCATCGCCGACGACAAGGCGGTCTACGCGTACGTCCCCGCGATGGTCGAGTACTACCTCGGCGAGAAGCCGCTGCTCGACCAGGTGCCGACGTACCTCCCCGGCGAGCGCGACCAGCTCGACCACGTCCTGCGCAACCTGCCGAGCCTCGTCGTCAAGACCGTCTCCGACAGCGGCGGGTACGGCATGACGATCGGCCCCACCGCCACCGAGAGCGAGCTCGCCGACTGCCGGCGGCGGCTGCTCGCCAAGCCGCGCGCGTACATCGCGCAGGAGACGATCGCGCTGTCCCGGCACCCCACGATGATCGACGGCGCGTTCCGGCCCCGGCACGTCGACCTGCGGCCGTTCGTGCTCATGGGCGAGGACATCACGATCGTCCCCGGCGGGCTCACGCGGGTCGCGCTGCCGGAGGGCTCGCTCGTTGTGAACTCGTCGCAGGGCGGCGGCTCCAAGGACACGTGGGTCCTCGAAGGGGACGACTAGATGCTGTCGAGGATCGCCGAGTCGCTGTACTGGGTCGGGCGCTACACCGAGCGCGCCGAGGACACCGCAAGACTCCTCGACGTCGCGCACCGCGCGTCCCTCGAAGGCCGCGGCGGCGACGACGAGGCGGGCCGCGAGTCGATCGCCGCGATCCTCGGCGGCGCGCCGCGGAGCAGCGCGGAAGTGCTGTCGTCGTACGCCCTCGACCGCGACGCGCCCGAGTCGATCGCGTCGTGCGTACGCACCGCGCGCGAGTCCGCGCGGACCGTCCGCGACGCCGTCACGAGCGAGATGTGGGAGGCGCTCAACACGTGGCACCTCGCGGTCGCCGCGACCGGCGCGGGCGACCTCGAAGGCGCTGGGGCGCACCGGTTCTTCTCGTCGATGAAGGCGCGGGCCTTCCTCTTTGCGGGCACGGCCGACGGCACCATGCTGCGCGAGGAGGGCTGGGACTGGCTGACGATCGGGAGGTACGTCGAGCGGGTCGTGTTCACGTGCCGCGTCCTCGACGTCCGGTCCGGCCTGCTGCACATCCCCGCGACTCAACGCGCGACGCCGGCGGAGACGTTCGGGTGGACGGTGCTGCTGCGGTCGCTGTCGGCGTACGAGGCGTACCGCAAGACCTACCGCACGGTCGTCGAGCCGCGCCGTGTGGCGGAGTTCCTGCTGCTCGACCGCGACTTCCCTCGCAGCGCGCTCTACAGCGCGAAGCACGTCGAGGAGTGCGTCGTCCGCGTGACGGCGCCGCGGCTCGACTCGCCGTCGCGGCGTACGGCGGGACGGCTGCGCGCCGAGCTGGAGTTCCGGCAGGTGGGCGAGGTGTTCGAGGAGGGCATCCCTGCCTTCGTCGCGCGCGTCACCGCGGCCTGCGCCGAGGTCCACGAGGGGCTGGTCGCCGAGTGCTTCGCGCGCGGCGCGACCCAGGGGAAGGCGGTCTCGTGAGGGTCCGCATCCGGCACACGACGACGTTCCGCTACGAGCAGCCGGCCAGCGCGTCGTTCAACGAGCTGCGCATCACGCCGCGCAACGACGAGCGGCAGAACCTCCTGTCGTTCCGCCTGACCCTGACGCCGAAGGCGCGGACGACGGAGTACCGCGACCACTTCGGCACCCGCGTGCACGCGTTCAACATCCTGCCGCCGCACGACTCGCTCTCCATCGTCGGCGAGTCGGTCGTCGTCAGCGCGCCCCGCCGCGACGTGCCGCGCGACGCGGGCGACCTCGCGATGCTGGACGACCCTCTCTTCCGCGACGCGCATGCCGAGTGGCTGCACGTGTCTCCGCTGGCGGCCGGCGGCGACCACCTCGACACGTTCGCGCAGCACGTACGCCGCGTGGTCCAGCCGAAGTCCGTCGTCGAGCTGGTCATGGGCGCGTCGAACGAGGTGCACCGGCGTTTCGAGTACGCGACCGGCGCGTCGTACGTGACCTCCACCGTCGACGACCTGCTCGAACGCGGGCGCGGCGTCTGCCAGGACTTCGCGCACCTGCTCATCTCGACGCTGCGCGACCTCGGCGTCCCCGCGCGCTACGTCAGCGGCTACTTCTTCGCCGACCCGGAGCCCGCGCCCGACGTCGCGATCGACGTCGAGTCGCACGCGTGGGTGGAGGCGTTCGTGCCGGGCTTCGGCTGGATCGAGGCCGACCCGACGAACGCCTGCCTCGCCGACGAGCGGCACGTCGTCGTCGCGGTCGGCCGCGACTACGGCGACATCGCGCCGATCAAGGGCCTGCACGCCGGCGGCGGCGCGAGCAGCCTCGACGTGTCGGTGACGATGGTCGCGCCGTCGAAGCCGGTGCCGGAGGAGGTCGCGGTGCCGCCACGCGACGTACGGCCCCTGCACGCGCAGGTCCAGCAGCAGCAGTGACCGAACGCTCGCGCGCCTGGCTCGCGGTCGTCGTCGTGCTGGGCGTCGCGGTGGCGGCGCTGGTGTTCCTGCGTACGTCGCCTACGCCGTCGGCCCGGCCGTTGCCCGGCCCGCTCGCCTCGCCCGTCGTCACCCCCGGCGCCGTCGGCGGGCTGCTGCCCGACGTGCCGCTGCGCGGCCGCCTCGGCGTCACGCCCGCGCGCCGGCTGCGCCCCGCGGTCGTCATGCTCGTCCGCACCGGCTGCGACTGCGTCGCGGCGATCCGCCAGGTCGTCGCGGAGACGGCGCCACTGCGGCTCGCGACCTACGTGGTCGAGGCCGGTGCGTCGTTCGCGTTCGCGGCGTCGCTGGCCGCGCAGTCGGGCGGCGAGGCGGGCGGCTTCGCCGACCCGGAGGGTGCGCTGGCGGCGGCGTACCGGCTCCGGACGGACGCCGCGCTCGTCCTCGTGCGCAGCGACGGCGTCGTGCACTCCGTCGTCGCCGCGATCGCGCCTAGTCTCCGGCTGGCTCCGGCGCTGCGGGCGCTGGTGGCCTGACGAACATCAGCCGGACGTCGAACGCCGCGTGCAGCGCGATCGCCGGCCAGAGGCTGCCCGTCGCGACGGTGACGATGCCGAACATCAGCCCGAGGCCGCCCGTCCCGACGACGCCGAGCCAGCCCTGGTACCGGTGGCCGAGACCGAACAGCACCGACACCGGCAGCACCAGCCACCACGGGTCGATGCCGAGCAGCGTGGCGGCGTAGAGGACGAAGAGTCCTCGATAGACGCACTCCTCGATGACCGCGATCGCGACGCAGACGAGCGGCCAGATCGTGCGCTCCCGCTGGGCGTGCGGGACGAGGAACTCCACGCGCGCGTACTGCTGCGCCGTGTCGAGCGCGCCGGGGTCGCGTCTGCTGCCGTAGGCGTACGCCAGCGCCAGCACGAGCGCCGCCGCGGCGAGGCCTGCGACGAGCCCCGGCAGGAACTGCCTGCTCGCGTACGGCGGCCAGCCGACGCCCGCGGACCCCGCTCCCTCACCCCCGAGGGCGACCGTCACGGCGAAACCCGCCACGACGACGACGGTCAGCCGGAGGTACCGCTGGTAGAACGCCCACCGCACGGTCGGGTCGAGCCGGATGCGTTCGCGGAGAGCCTCGATGAGTCGTTCGGTACGGCGCGGCAGGACGACGCCGAAGAGGTACGCGAGCACCGCGATCGCGGCGAGCGCGACCGCCTGCCGAAGCGTCACGCCTGGCGGAGCAGCGTGCCGTACAGCGTCAGGCCCGGCCCGAACGCGAGCGCCACGACATGGTCGCCGGACGCGAGCGGCGTACGGCGCCGCACCTCGTCGAGCGCGATGAGGACGGTGGGCGAGGAGCAGTTGCCGTAGTCGCGCAGCGTGTCCCTCGACGCCGCGACGTCGGACTCGGCGAGGCCGAGCTCGTCGCGGCAGACGTCGAGGATGCGCGGCCCGCCCGGGTGGATGGCCCAGGCTTTGACGTCGGCAAGGGTCAGGTCGTGCTTCGCGAGCAGGTCCTCGGTGACGCTGCGGACGTGGCGCTGCAGGATGTCCGGCACCTGCGGCGAGAGCCCCATCCGGAAGCCGAGGTCGGTGACGTCCCACGTCATGTACGACTGGTGCGCGACGTCGGCGCGCGATGGTGTCGACGACCTCGAGGCCGTTGCTGTGCGGCGTGAGGACCACCGCCGTCGCGGCGTCGGAGAACAGGGCGTGCGCCACCATCTGCTGCGCCTCGTCGGTCGCGGGCTGCACATGAAGACTCGTCAGCTCGACGCAGAGCAGCACCGCCGTGAGGCCGCGCGCGACGACCGCGTCGGCGACCGTCGAGAGACCGGGAATGGCCGCGTAGCAGCCCATGTGGCCGACGAAGAGCCGTTGCACGTCCGCCGGCATGCCGAGGTCGCGGGCCAGCAGGATGTCGAGCCCGGGGGTGGCGTAGCCGGTGCAGGAGACGACCGCGAACAGGCCGACCTCCTCGGCGCTGACACCCGCCTTCGCGAGCGCGCCGGCCACGGCGTCCTTGCCGAGCGGCAGCGCCTCGGTGACGTACCGCCGCATGCGCGCGCCCGTGCCCCACTGGCTGACGTCCTCGGTCAGCGGGTCAGCCACGCCGTGCCGGGTGACGACGCCCGACGACGCCCAGACGCGCTCGGCCAGCCGGGAGCCGTCGTAGTGCTTCGAGAAGAAGCCGTCCCACAACGCCTGCTGGTCCATCGGGGCGGGGACCGCCGTCGCGACCCCCGCGATCCGCGCCGTTCTCACCATCTCGGCACCGCCGTCTCCTCGTCCGGGTCCAGCCCCAGCGCGGCCACGCCGAGCCAGTCGGCGCAGACGTCGCTCGTGGCCGGCTGCAACGCTCCGCACCGCGCGTCGCGGAACAGCCGTTCCAGCGGGTTACCCCGCCTCGTGGCGCTCGTACCGCACGCTTCGAGCATGCTCGCCGTGACCTCGTGCGCGGTGTCGCCGGCGAGCAGCTTGGCGCGGTAGACCGCCTTGTTCGTCTCGGGGTCGCCCGGCTTCTCGTCGACGAGGCGCGCCGCATCCCGGACCGCGAGCCAGGCACCCTCGGCGGCGGCGTCCGCCCTGCCGAGACGTGCTCGCACGTGGGGCAGGCCGGCCAGGCCGCGTTCGGTCAGCTGGGTGGCCGCCTCCGTGATGGCGGCGCGCGCGGTGCCGGCGTAGACGGCGGCGTACGACGCCACCAGCCACTGCGGGCTGACGCGCGCGAGCAGCAGGCCGAGTCCCTCGACGCCGCCGAGCAGCGTGTCGCGCGGGACGCGGACGTCGACGTGCAGGTCGTTGCTCGCGGTCGCGCGCATGCCGAGCGGGTCCCACGTCTGCTCGATGGTCAGCCCGTCGGAGGCGGGGACGAGGAACTGGCTCACCTTGTCGTCGCGGCGCGCCACGACGAGGTACGCGTCGGCGTGCCCCGCGCCGCTGCAGAACGTCTTCGAGCCGCGGATGCGCCAGCCGTCACCCTCGGGCTCGTACGTCGTCGTCATCGCGGAGAAGCGGCTGCCCGCGCCGCGCTCGCTGCCCGCGACCATGTAGAGCGCGCCGTTCGCCGCGTCCGCCAGCACGCGGTCGCGGAACGCGAAGAACTCGTCCGGCGCGCCGAGCGCCCTGGCGAGCTCGTCGGGCGTCGCGGCGAGGGCGCCGGTGACCGAGCAGTGCATGTTGAACAACAGCGCCGTCGCGGGGCTGCCCTGCGCGATGTCGTACGCCACCTGGGCGTAACCCGCGAAGCCGGAGCCCTTGCCCCCCAGGCGTTCGGGGACCATGAGCCCGAGCAGGCCGGCGGCGCGGAGGTCGTCGAAGTCGGCCTTGGGGAACGACGCCTCGCGGTCGTGCTGCTCGGCGCGTTCGCGGAACGACTCGTACGTCACCGCTTCACCCCCAGGCCCTGGTAGACGACGCCGGTCCACCTCGTGGGGAGCATGCGGACCTCGTCGCGGAGGCGGACGCGGTGCAGCAGCGCGTCGGAGATCGCGGGGCGGAGGCCGCGCACCTTGAGGTCGATGCCGTTCTTCTTGCAGATGGTTTGGAGCCTTGTCGGGTCGACGAAGAGCGCGGGGTCGTGGATGCCGGCGGGCACGAACGGCAGGCGTTCGGCGATCGTCACCATGACGAAGCGGGAGAGCCACGTGTCGGCGAGCGTGTCGCAGACGAGCGTGCCGCCGGGCTTCAGGACGCGGGTGATCTCGGCGACCATGCCGTCGAGGTCGTACACGTGCTCGAACACCTCGCCCGCGACGACGACGTCGGCGACCTCGTCGGCTATCGGCAGGCGAAGGACGTCGCCGCGCGCCGTCGCGATGCCGTGCTCGCGCGCGATGCGCACGGCGGACTCGCCGATGTCGACGCCGACGTGCCGGTAGGTCTTGACGTGCGGTGCGAGCAGGCCGCCGCCGCAGGCGACGTCGAGGAGGACGCCGGTGCCGGCGGGGATCAGGGCCGCGCGCGCCTTGGCCAGCCAGTGCAGCGGCTCGAACGCCCCCCGGGGGCGCCACCACTCGGCGGCGAGGTCGTCGTACTGCCCGGGGTCGTTCCTCGGGCGCGTCAGGACCGGCACACCAGCATCCTGTCCCAAACGCGGGCAGACTGCCCCGCGTGATCGCCTTGGCACGCGCCGCGCACATCCAGCCCGCGGTCGCGGTGACGGCGATGACGAGCGCGCTCGGCGTCGCCGCGGGGCGCGGCGGGTCCGCGGTCTGGCTCTGCCTCGCGATGCTGACCGGGCAGCTGTTCGTGGGGTGGAGCAACGACTGGCTCGACTCCGCGCGCGACGTGGCGGCGGGGCGTACGGACAAGCCCGTCGCGGCGGGGTCAGTCTCGCGCCGGGCCGTGGGGGTGGCGGCGTTGCTCGCCGTCGCCCTCTGCGTGCCGTTCTCCCTCCTCAACGGCGCGGTCGCCGGCCTCGTGCACCTCGCGGCGGTGGCGAGCGCCGGGCTCTACAACGCGTTCCTCAAGCGGACGGTGGCGTCGCCGGTGCCGTACGCGTTCTCGTTCGGCTCGCTGCCGTGGTTCGTGACGCTCGGGCTGCCCGGACGACCGGCGCCGCCGTGGTGGTCGTACGCCGCCGCCGCGCTGCTCGGCGTCGGCGCGCACTTCGTCAACACGCTGCCCGACCAGGCCGACGACGTACGCCTCGGCGTCCGTGGGCTCCCGCAGCGCATCGGGCGTACTCCCTCGCTCGTCACCGGCGCGGTCCTGCTAGTGGGGGCCGGCCTCGTGCTCGCCGCCGCCCCGCCAGGCGCCCCGTCGCCCCTCGCGCTGGCCCTGGCGGCCGTCCAGGTGGCCGCGGTGCTCGGTGTCGTCGTCACCGCGCGCCTCGGCCGCGAACGCGCGTCCTGGACGCTCACCCTCGCCGCCGCCGTTCTCGCGGTGGCCTTGCTCCTCGCCAACGGCGCCTCCCTCGCCTGACCCTGCCCCTGCGCAACCCGGTTGCGCCTCGTGCGGCGAAAAAGCGCAAAACGCACCCCGAAGCCCCGCGCCGAGCCCGCCACGGCGCGGCGAACGATTTCTGTCACACCCCTCCCCTACCGTCCTCGGCATGGCTTCGAAGACCGCCGCCAAGCCGGCCTACCGCTGCACCGAGTGCGGCCAGCAGAGCACGCGCTGGGTCGGCCGCTGCCCCGAGTGCCAGGCGTGGGGGTCTGTGTCCGAGGTCGGCGCGGCGGTCGTGCGCGCGGTCCGCGCGGGGCCGGTCTCCGCGCCGGCGCTGCCCATCGGTGACATCGACGTCACGGCCGCTGCCGTACGCCCCACCGGCGTCGCCGAGCTCGACCGCGTCCTCGGCGGCGGGCTCGTCCCCGGCGCCGTCTGCCTGCTCGCCGGGGAGCCGGGCGTCGGCAAGTCGACGCTGCTCCTGGAGGTCGCCCACCGCTGGGCGCGGCCAGGCTCGCGCGCGCTCATCGTGTCGGGCGAGGAGTCCACCTCGCAGGTACGTCTCCGCGCGGGCCGCACCGCCGCCCTCTCGCCCGACCTCTACCTCGCGGCGGAGACCGACCTCTCCGCGGTGTTCGGGCACGTGGACACCGTGGAGCCCACGCTGCTCGTCGTCGACTCCATCCAGACCGTCGCCCACCCCGACGTGGACGGCGGCGCGGGCAGCGTGACGCAGGTGCGCGACTGCGCCGCCGCGCTCATCAAGCTCGCCAAGGAGCGCAACATCGCGACCGTCCTCGTCGGCCACGTCACCAAGGACGGCACCATCGCCGGCCCGCGCGTCCTCGAGCATCTCGTCGACGTCGTCCTGCACTTCGAGGGCGACCGGCACGCCTCACTGCGCCTCGTCCGCGCCGTGAAGAACCGGTTCGGCCCCGCCGACGAGGTCGGCTGCTTCGAGCTCGGCGACGCCGGCATCGTCGGCCTGCCCGACCCGTCCGGGCTGTTCCTCTCCCACGCCTCCGAGCCGGTGCCCGGCACCTGCGTGACGATCTCGCTCGAGGGCCGCCGCCCGCTCGTCGCCGAGGTCCAGGCCCTCGCCGTGCCGTCCACCGCGGGCTATCCGCGCCGTACGGCCAGCGGCCTCGACACCAGCCGCCTCGCGATGCTGCTCGCCGTCCTCGAACGCCGCGCCGGCACCGTCCTCAAGGACTACGACGTCTACGCCTCCACGGTGGGCGGCGTACGCCTCACCGAGCCGGCGGTCGACCTGGCCCTCGCCCTGGCGCTCGCGGGCGCCAAGACCAACCTCGCCGGACCCTCCGGCCTCGTCGCCATCGGGGAGGTGGGGCTCGCCGGTGACGTCCGCCGCGTCAGCGGGGTGGGCCGCCGCCTCGCGGAGGCGGCACGGCTCGGGTTCACGCGGGCACTCGTCCCCGCCGGGAGTGGCGCCGCAACGCCCGCCGGCCTGACCGTGACGGAGGTGGACACCCTCGGCCGCGCGCTCGCCGCCGCCCGCTGACCTGGACCGCCCGGACGCCGTACGCCGTACGCCGTCGTGCCGCGACCTCGCGTCGCGCGCGCAGCGGCGCCGTACGCGCCCCGCCCCGGTCCCCCGCGGGAGATGACGAAACGCGCACAAACACGCGACGCGTGCAACCTTCCGGCACGCGAAGGCGTCATACCGGACGATGAGCGCCGTACCCTTACCGGACAGCCCGGTGCCGCCACGTACGGCACTGGTCGCCGTCGGCACCGCCGGCGACGGTCCGCCCGACCAGAGGAGCACGGTGGCCACCCCCGACCGTGACGAGCAGATGCTCGCCACCCTCGCCGCGGTCGCCCCCGGCACGCCGTTGCGCGACGGCCTCGAGCGGATCCTGCGCGGCAACACCGGCGCGCTCATCGTGTGCGGCTACAACAAGCTCGTCGAGTCGCTCTGCACGGGCGGGTTCGTGCTGGACGTGGACTTCTCGTCCACGCGCCTGCGCGAGCTGGCGAAGATGGACGGCGCGGTCGTCCTCTCCGACGACATGACGAAGATCGTCCGCGCCGCGGTCCACCTCGTCCCCGACCCGACGATCGCGACCGAGGAGTCCGGCACGCGCCACCGCACCGCCGAGCGTGTGGCGAAGCAGTGCGGCTACCCGGTGATCTCCGTCAGCCAGTCGATGAAGATCATCGCGCTGTACGTCGACTCCAAGCGCCACGTGCTCGACAACGGCGCCGCGATCCTCTCCCGCGCCAACCAGGCGCTCGCGACGCTGGAGCGGTACAAGCTGCGCCTCGACGAAGTGGCCGGCACGCTGTCCGCGCTCGAGGTCGAGGACCTCGTGACGGTCCGCGACGTCGTCACCGTGAGCCAGCGCATCGAGATGGTGCGCCGGATCGCCGGGGAGATCGAGGGGTACGTCGTCGAGCTCGGCGCCGACGGCCGCCTGCTCAACCTCCAGCTCGACGAGCTGATGGCCGGCGTCGAGACCGACCGCGAGCTCGTGGTGCGCGATTACGCGCCCACGGGACGCCGCGCGCGTTCGGTCGAGGACATCCTCACCGACCTCGACGCGCTCAGCCCCGAGGACATGCTCGACGTCACCGCGGTCGCGCGGGTCATCGGCTTCGCCGCCGGGGCCGACGCGATGGAGGCGCCGCTGTCGCCGCGCGGGTACCGCCTGCTCGCCAAGGTCCCGCGTCTGCCGCGCCTCGTCGTCGACCGCCTGGTCGAGCACTTCGCCAGCCTGCAGAAGCTGCTCGCCGCCGGCGTGGACGACCTCCAGGTCGTCGAGGGCGTCGGCGAGACGCGCGCCAAGACCGTCCGCGAGGGCCTGTCGCGCCTCGCCGAGTCGTCGATCCTGGAGCGGTACGTCTGACGGTCCCCGCCGCCCCGATCGACCCGCCGCCGCGCCCGGCGCTGATGGTGCACCGGTGGGAGCAGCTGACGTTCCTGCACTGGCCGTACGACCCCGCCGAGGTTCAGGCGCTCCTCCCTGACGGGCTGACCGTGGAGACCTACGAAGGCCGGGCGTGGGTCGGGCTCGTGCCGTTCCACATGACCGTCCGCGCGCCCGGCATCCCGCCGCTGCCGTGGCTGTCGCGGTTCCCCGAGACGAACGTCCGCACCTACGTCACCGGCCCCGGCGGCGTGACGGGCGTGTGGTTCTTCTCGCTCGACGCGTCGCGGCTGCCCGCCGTCCTCGGCGGCCGCGCGCTGAACATCCGCTACTGCTGGTCCCGCATGCGTCTGGGCCGCTGCGGCGACGTCGTCCGCTACGTCAGCACGCGCCGCTGGCCAGGACCCCGGAAGGCCCGCAACGTCACCGAGGTCGAGGCCGGCGCCCCGTACGCGCCCGGCGAGCTGACCGACTTCGACCACTGGCTGACCGCGCGCTTCCGGCTCTGGACGGTCATCGCCGGGAGACCAGTACGGATGCAGGCGCATCACCCGCCGTGGCAGCTGCGTCGCGCCACGGTCAAAGCCCTCGACACCGGCCTGCTCACGGCAGCGGGGCTCACGCAGCCGACAGCACAGCCGATCACGCACTTCGCCGACGGCACCGAGGTGCTCATCGGCCTGCCGAGACGCTAGGCGGCGGGCAAGGCGACGGGCCCGGCCATCAGCCGGACGTCCACGAGGAAGACAGGCCCCGCGTCGCCGCGCAGCACCGCCTCCACGTAGCCAGGCAGCGACTCGCGCGCCCGCGACTCCTCGACCGCCAGCACCTCGGTGCCGACGACGGCGGAGACGGCGTCGCAGACGAAGCCGTACGTCGTCTCTGTGTCCTCGTTGAGGACCAGCACGTCGCCTGGACCGCCGGGCGACACCCGCACGTCCACGACCGGCAGCGACACGCCGCGCAGGTCGAGCACGCCGGCGAGCGGCGCCGTCATGCCGGGCAGCGTGACCAGCTCCGACAGCCGCACGACCTCGCGCACCAGCTCGATCCGCGTCGCGAAGTCGCGGCCGTCGAGCCGGAAGGTGACGTACTCGCTCATCCCATGCTCCGTCCGCCGGCCAGCTGCCGGCACAGGTCCACGAGCTCGCTGACGCTACGGCCGCCGAGCTCGGTCGCGAGGTGGTCGTCCGCGGTGCGCCCGAGGGTCTCGGCCGCCGCCTTGTACGACCGCGCCGCCCCCTGCGCGTCCCCTAGTCGCGCCAGCACGCCGGCCAGCAGGAAGTGCGCGAAGCCGGCCATCGGGTCGACGTAGACGGCCTTGCGCAGCTCGACCAGCGCGTCACTGTCGAGGCCCTGGTTGGCCAGGGCCAGGCCGTGCAGGTAGTACGCGTCCGCGCGCAGCGGCTCCGCCACGGTGACCGCGCGCGCCAGCGACGCGGCGTCGGCGTAACGGCCTTCGCGCAGCGCCGCGCGCACCTCCTCGATCGGGTCCGAGTACGCCGGGGCGGTCGCCGCGACCGACACCGACTCCAGCGTCCGGCCACCCCCACCGCGCGACGACGAAGGGCGCGGGAACGGCAGCGTACGGGGCTTGGTCAGCGCCTCCCACCGGGCGGCGCGGCGATCGTTCTTCGAGGTGCGCCGCTCGCCGTCGGCGGGCAGCCCGTCGTCGCCGGTACGCCGGTCCGGCAGCACCGTCCGCCGCTCCTCGCCGGGCACGTCCTTGCGGTAGACGAACGCGTCGCCGAGGGTCACCAGCCGAAACGCGTCGTTGACCTGCCACAGCGTCTCGGAGTGGCCCAGGAAGAGGTAGCCGCCCTCCGACAGCGCCTCGTGGAACTGCGCCATGAGCCGCCGCGTCGTCTCGCGGCTGAAGTAGATCGTGACGTTGCGGCAGAGCAGCAGGTCGATCGGCTCGTCCTTGCCGAACGGCACCTGCTCGGCCACGAGGTTGTGGTGGCGGAACTCCACGAGCTCGCGCACCTCGGGGCGTACGACGTACTCGTCGCCCGACTGCACGAACCACCGCGCCACGTCCTCCGGCGGCGCCGCCTGCAGTGCGCGGGCGCCGTAGCGGCCGGTCCGCGCCGCGGCCAGCGCACGGGTCGAGACGTCGGTCGCGACGACCTTGACGTCCCAGCCGTCGGTCAGCGGCAGCAGCTCGCGGAGCAGCATCGCGATGCTGTACGGCTCCTCGCCGGTCGAGCACCCGGCGCTCCACACGCGCAGCTTCTTCGACCCCGTCGCCGCGCGGCGCAGCAGCTGCGGGAGCACGTGCTGGCGCAGCGCGCGGAACTGCGGCGGGTTCCGGAAGAAGTGGGTCTCCTGGATGGTGACCTCGTTGAGCAGCGCCTGGAGCTCCTCGGCGTCGCCGTCGAGCAGCTCGAGGTAGTCGTCGACGGTCGTCACGCCGCGCATCGAGAACCGCTCGCCCAGCGAGTACGCCAGCGAGTCGCGCCGGCAGTCGTCGAAGACCAGCCCGGCCGTCGCGGCCAGCAGGTCGCGCACCCGGCCGAAGTCTGCCTCGTTCAGGTCGATCCTCAAGACGACCACCGCCGCGGGGTCCCCGCAGGCGCGCGCAGCGCGGTCGTGGGGTGCGTTCTCATGACTGCTCCGCGAGCAGCGCGAGGATCAACGGCGCGATCTCCGGCAGCGGGAGCTGGTGCTCGACCGCGCCCGCGGCCCAGGCGGCGGCCGGCATGCCGTACACCGCGCACGTCGCCTCGTCCTGGCCGATCGTCACCGCGCCGCGTTCGCGCATCGCCTTGAGCCCGGCCGCGCCGTCGCGGCCCATGCCGGTCAGCACGACGCCGATCGCCTCGGCGCCGAGCGTCGCCGCGACCGACTCGAACGACGCGTCGATGCCCGGCACGTGGAACTGGCGTTCCGGCGCCGGCTCGCAGACGACGCGGAGGTGGTCGCGGACGAGGAGGTTCAGGCCGGACGGCGCCACGGTGATCGAGCCGGGCAGCAGGCGGCGGCCCGTCTCGCCCTGCACCACAGGCAGCGCGCAGATGCCGTCGAGCCAGGAGACCAGCCCTGGGATGAAGCCGTCGGCCATGTGCTGCACGACGAGCACCGCGGGCGCGAAGTCGGCGGGCAGCGAGCCGAGCAGCGTCGCGAGCGCCTGCGGGCCTCCGGTGGAGGCGCCGATGGCGAGCAGCTGTACGGTGCCCGGCCTGCGCGCGGTCGCCGCCGCGGCTTCCGCGGTGACGGGTGTCGCGTCGATCCCCTCGGCGCGGACGCGGTCGGAGCGCACCAGCGCCGGAGCCGTCGTCTTGAGACGGCCGCGCGGGTGCGTGATGACGCGGACGCGGGACGCGACGCGCATGCGGCGGCGGAGCTCGTCGGCGTACGCGTCGAGCTGACCGCCCTCGCCCCACTGGGGCTTCGCGACGACGTCGACGGCGCCGGCGGCGAGCGCGTCGATGGCGTTCGTCGAGTGCTGGCCGTCGACGAACGCCGAGTACACGACGATCGGCGTCGGGCGGCTGGCCATGATGCGCTCGATGGCCTCCATGCCGTTCATGATCGGCAGGTCGAGGTCCATGAGGACGGCGGAGGGACGGAGGCGCTCGACCATCGCGACGGCCTCGCGGCCGTTGCGCGCCTCGCCGACGATCGTGAACTCCGGCGACGCCTCCAGCGCGCTGCGCAGGAAGCGGCGCTGCACCGGCGAGTCGTCGACGAGCAGCAGCGTGGCGGGCTCGCGGGTCGTGATCGCGGGCGGCTCGGTGGACGGGCTTGCCATCAGGCGGCTCCCGCGAGCCACGGCGCGAGCAGCAGGGAGACGGTCTCCACGTCGGCGGCGGCGTCCTCGGCGACGTCGTGCGGAACGCTCGCCGCGTCGTCGCGCAGGGCGTTGACGATCAGCTCCTCGCAGTGCCGGGCGTACCGCGAGGCGAGCGCCTCCCCGAGCACGGCGGCGCTGGACGCGAGCGTGTGCGCGTGGGTGACCAGCGCGCGCGCGGCGTCGAGACCGCCCGTCGAGAGCACCTCGGCGCAGGCGGACTGCATGCCGGGCAGCCGCGTCGCGACCTCTCCCGCGAACGCGTCGCGCAACGCCGCGACCGCACGCTCGGGCAACGCCCGTCCGGCCATGTACCACCCCGAAGCTTGGACCCTGCTTAGAGGCTTCGGCCGTTTGGCCTAACGGCTTGAGGGTGTCACTGGAGGCAGAACTCGTTGCCCTCGGGGTCGGCCATGACGACCCACTGACTGCCCATCTCGTCGTGCTCGCCGACCCTGGTCGCGCCCTCGCCGACGAGGCGCTCGACCTCGGCCGCCACCCGGTCGCGACCGACGTCGACGTCGAGGTGCACGCGGTTCTTGGCCGCCTTGCCCTCGGGCACCTGCTGGAAGAACAGCCGCGGCCCCCTGCCGTCCGGGTCCACGCAGGCCGAGCGCGAGTTCCACGCCGACTCCGGCACGCCGATCGACGTCAGGAACGCCGGCCACGACTCGAAGCCCTCCGGCGGCGGCTGGATGACGTAGCCGAGCGCGCTCGCCCAGAACGCCGCCAGCTTCCCCGGGTCCGAACAGTCGAACGTCACCTGCACGCCGTTCGCCATGGCCTCACCTCAACGTGAACGAGTCGTGCGCACTGGTCTGGTCGCCGAAGCGGCCTACGACGCGGTACGTCCCCACCGCGGCCTCCCGCCGTTCACCGGCGCAGTCCGGTCGCGAACGCTGCCGCGACCACGTGACGCTGAACTCCATCGGCTTCGCGTTCGGCGGCAGCGTCACGATCTGCGCCCCGCCGCCGGGCGAGCAGTCGTCGCTCGACCAGACGCGGTCGTTGCCGCTCGTGACGAGGATCTCGCGGTTGGCCTGGCCGACGTCGTACGTGCACGGGGCCGCGCCGCCGTTGCGGATCCCGATGACGAGCACGGGGCGGCGGCCGGCAGGGTACGTGTCCGCGTCGGCGCGGGCGTTGAGGACGAGGTCTGCCTTCGTGCACGGCCCGGTCCTCGTCGGCGTGGGCGACTTCGACGGCGTCCTCCTCGGCGGCGCGGCGGTCTTGGTCGCCGACGGCGTCACCGACGGCGCCGGCGACTGGGAGACACCCGCGCGCGGCGAGCCGTCGGAGCCGCACGACCGCGACGCCAGGAAGACCAGCAGCACGACGCCGAGCAGCGTCAGCCCGCGGCGGCGCCAGTAGACGCCGGGCGGCAGCGGGCCGCGCGGATGGAGGAGGGCGTCGGAGTCCATGTCGTGAGCGAGCCTACGATGCCCCGGTGCCCGCGTTCGCCGACGCCGTCCTGGCCTGGTACGCCGCGCACGCCCGCGACCTGCCCTGGCGGCGCACGAACGACCCCTGGGCCGTGCTCGTCAGCGAGGTGATGCTGCAGCAGACGCCGGTGGCGCGGGTGCTCCCCGCGTACGACGCCTGGCTGGCCCGCTGGCCCACCCCGGCCGCGCTGGCGGCCGACTCCCCTGGCGAGGGCGTACGCCAGTGGGGCCGCCTCGGCTACCCGCGCCGCGCGCTGCGCCTGCACGCCGCGGCGGTCGCGATCACGGAGCGGCACGGGGGCACGGTCCCGAGCGACCTGGACGACCTGCTGAGCCTCCCCGGCGTCGGCGCGTACACCGCGCGGGCGGTGGCGTCGTTCGCGTACGGGCAGCGGCACGCCGTCGTCGACACGAACGTCCGCCGCGTCGTCGCCCGCGCCGTCGCCGGCCAGGCGGAGGCGGGCCCGCCGAGCACGACGCGCGACCTCGCGGCGGTCGAGGCGCTGCTGCCGTACGACGAGGCGGCGACGTTCGGCGTCGCGGTCATGGAGCTCGGCGCGCTGGTCTGCACGGCGCGGACGCCCCGCTGCGGCGACTGCCCGCTCGCCGAGGCGTGCGCGTGGCGGCTCGCGGGCTGCCCGCCGTACGAGGGCCCGAGGGCGCCGCGGCAGGCGTTCGAGGGCACGGACAGGCAGGCCAGGGGCGCGCTGCTCGCGATAGTCCGCAACGCCACCGGGCCTGTCCCGAGAGAGGCGCTCGACGGCGCCTGGCCCCACGCGGTCCAGCGCGCGCGGGCACTCGACGGGCTCGTCGCGGACGGTCTGGTCGAGCCGGGTGACGACGGGCGGTTCACTCTCCCCGCGTAGGGCAGAAGAGACGCATGCTCTCCCTGACCCCCGAGATGCAGAGCGTCCTCAACGAGGGACGCCAGGCTCACGTCGCGATCGTCACCAAGAACGGTCCGCACGTCACCCCCGAGCTGTACGCCGTCGCCCGCGACACCCTCTGGTTCGCGGTCGCGGCGACGACGCTCAAGGCGCGCGTGCTCTCCGACGACGACCGCGTCAGCGCGCTGGTCCGTGCCGGCAGCCGGTCGGTGCTGCTGGCGGGCCAGGTGCGGACGTACGACGTCCGCTCCCCCGGCGACGTCGGCCGCGCGGTCACCGACCCGGACGCGGCCCGCGCGATCTCCGGCTTCCTGCTGCGCAACGCGGGCGACCTCGCGGCGTTCGGCAAGGACGTGCTGGCGGGCAGGCTCGGCAGGCGGCTGCCCCCGCGCCGCGTGCTGATCCGGCTCCGCCCCACGCGCGCGGCACTGCTCGACGGCACCCTCGTCGCGTCGTCGCTCGGCGACTGGCCAGGGCTCGTACCCGAGCCGGGCGAGGAGACGCTGCGCGGCAGCAGGGACGCCGTCGTGGGCTGGCTCGGCCCCGACGGGCCTGTCGCGCTGCCCGCGCGCTGGGACGAGGAATGCGCGTACGTCCCCGCCTCCGCCGCGGCGCTCGCCGGCCTGCCGCGCGAGGCGCCCGCGTGCGTCGTGCTCGACGACTACGGGCGCCCAGGACCTGCGGCGAAGAGTGGCACGCTGCTACGCGGCACCGGCAGGCTGGCCGACGACGGTACGGCGACCATCGAGGTCGACAAGGTCACGTCGTGGGACGGCGTGACCACCGCGACCCGCAACGCGTAACGGAACGCTACGGGCGCTTGCCCGCCGACTTCTCCTGGCCCTTCGCGGACGCCTCGGCGGCCTTGGCCGTGCCGGTCGCCGACGCGCTCTCGCCGCGCGCCGCGCTGCGGCCGTCGGAGGCCACGGCCGCGATGGCCGCGCCCTTGTCGGCGCCGGTCAGCTCGGTCGTCGTCGCGAGCTCGGAGACCTCGGTGCCATGGGTGACGTTCGCGACGCGGGGGCCCTTGTGGCCCTTGACCGGAACGGTGTCCAGCGCGTCGGCGGTCGCGGCGACGGCGGCCTCGTTGGCGTGCCCCGGCACCACGGCGGACGCGGCGGGAGACAGGGCAACGCCCGCGGCGACGGCCGCGAGCACGACGGAGCTACGGGTGATGGTCTTCAGCATGCTCACTCAGGCGACAGAACGCCGTTCGGGGATACGGGCAATTCCACCCAAAAGGTCGTGCCGTCGCCGAGGTCCACGCCGTACGTCCCGCCGTGCGCCTCCACCATGCGGCGCACGATCGACAGGCCGAGCCCGAGCCCGGGGGCCTGCGTACGGCGGCTGTGCTCGGTGCGGCCGTACCGCTCGAACAGCACCGGCACGTCGGCCTCGGTGATCGTGTCGCCGGCGTCGCGTACCTCGAAGCGCAGCGCGCCCGACACCCGCAGCGTCACCGGCGTGTCCGGCGGGGCGGCGGTCACGGCGTTGGCGAGGAGGTTG
This sequence comes from Frankiaceae bacterium, assembly GCA_035556555.1. Taxonomy (GTDB): domain Bacteria; phylum Actinomycetota; class Actinomycetes; order BP-191; family BP-191; genus BP-191. Next base: position 2,879 of record DATMES010000034.1, on the reverse strand, counting down.
TCGAGCAGCTCCCGCACCATGACCGGGTCGGCGTACGCCGTCTCCGGCACGTCGGGCGCCGTCTCCACGACCACGCCCGGGTACGCCGCCACGACCGGCCTCAGCACCGCCGCGACCGGCACCTCGCCGCGCTGCGCGACGGGGCCGAGCACCTCGAGCTTCTCGTCCATGAGCACCCGGCGGCTGAACTCGTCCAGCCGGTCGAACGCGTCGTCGATCCCGTGCAGCGCCGCGGCGCGCTGCTCCGGCGACATGCGGTCGTAGTGGGCGAGCAGCATCGTGATGTAGCCCTTGCCGATGCCGACGCGGGTGCGCATGTCGTGGCGCATGAGGTCGTTGACCTCGCGCCGCCGCTCCCGCTCGTCGCTCACGCCGCCCAGCATCCCAAATGTGACCGTTTGGGTGAATCCTCACCCCGAGAAAGAGAACGGCCGGGGTGGCGAGACCCCGGCCGTTCGTCCGTGCGCGCGTGCTACGCGGTGTCGCCCGTGGAGCCCGCCATGTCGACCGGCGGCGCGTCCGGCACCGCGTCGGCGTCGGGCTTGGTCTCGCCGCGGAACGTGAACTTCGCCTCCGCGTCCTCGCCCTCGACGTCGACCACGACGATCTGGCCGGGGCCGAGCTCCTTGTAGAGGATCTTCTCGGACAGCGAGTCCTCGATCTCCCGCTGGATGGTGCGGCGCAGCGGGCGGGCGCCGAGGACGGCGTCGTACCCCTTGACCGCGAGCAGCATCTTGGCGGCGGGCGTGACCTCGAGGGCCATGTCCTTGTTCTTCAGCTGCGTCTCCACGCGGTTGAGCATGAGGTCGACGATCTGGACGATCTCCTCCTCGCTCAGCTGGTGGAACACGATGATGTCGTCGATGCGGTTGAGGAACTCAGGCCGGAAGTGCTGCTTGAGCTCCTCCTGCACCTTGCCCTTCATCCGCTCGTAGTTGCCGGCCTTGTCGTGGGCCTTGGAGAAGCCGAGGTTCATGCCCTTGGCGATGTCGCGGGTGCCGAGGTTGGTCGTCATGATCAAGATGGTGTTCTTGAAGTCGACCGTACGGCCCTGCGAGTCGGTCAGGCGCCCGTCCTCCAGGATCTGGAGGAGCGTGTTGAAGACGTCCGGGTGCGCCTTCTCGACCTCGTCGAAGAGCACGACGCTGAACGGCTTCCTGCGGACCCGCTCGGTGAGCTGGCCGCCCTCGTCGTAGCCGACGTAGCCGGGAGGCGAGCCGACGAGGCGGGAGACCGTGTGCTTCTCCATGAACTCGCTCATGTCGAGCTGGATGAGCGAGTCCTCGTCGCCGAACAGGAACTGCGCGAGGGTCTTCGACAGCTCCGTCTTACCGACGCCCGAGGGACCGGCGAAGATGAACGAGCCGCCGGGACGCTTCGGGTCCTTGAGGCCCGCGCGCGTGCGCCGGATCGCCTGGGAGACGGCCTTGATGGCCTGCTCCTGGCCGATGACCCGCTCGTGCAGCTCGCCCTCCATGCGGAGCAGCCGCTGCGTCTCCTCCTCGGTCAGCTTGAAGACGGGGATGCCGGTCCACGTCGCGAGGACCTCGGCGATCTGCTCCTCGTCGACCTCGGCGACGACGTCCATGTCGCCGGCCTTCCACTCCTTCTCGCGCTGCGCCTTCTCCTGGAGGAGGTTCTTCTCCTTGTCGCGGAGGCTGGCCGCCTTCTCGAAGTCCTGCGCGTCGATCGCGCTCTCCTTCTCGCGGCGTACGCCGGCGATGCGCTCGTCGAACTCGCGCAGGTCCGGCGGCGCCGTCATCCGGCGGATGCGCATGCGCGAGCCCGCCTCGTCGATGAGGTCGATCGCCTTGTCCGGCAGGAAGCGGTCGGAGATGTAGCGGTCGGCGAGGGTCGCCGCGGCCACGAGCGCGCCGTCGGTGATGGACACCCGGTGGTGCGCCTCGTACCGGTCGCGCAGGCCCTTGAGGATCTCGATGGTGTGCGCGACCGACGGCTCACCGACCTGGATCGGCTGGAAGCGGCGCTCCAGCGCGGCGTCCTTCTCCAGGTGCTTGCGGTACTCGTCCAGGGTGGTGGCGCCGATGGTCTGCAGCTCACCGCGGGCCAGCATCGGCTTGAGAATCGACGCGGCGTCGATCGAGCCCTCGGCCGCCCCCGCACCCACCAGCGTGTGCATCTCGTCGATGAACAGGATGATGTCACCGCGGGTGCGGATCTCCTTGAGCACCTTCTTCAGGCGCTCCTCGAAGTCACCGCGGTAGCGCGAGCCCGCGACCAGGGAGCCCAGGTCGAGCGTGTAGAGCTGCTTGTCCTTGAGCGTCTCGGGAACCTCGCCCTTGACGACCATCTGGGCCAGCCCCTCGACGACGGCGGTCTTGCCGACGCCGGGCTCGCCGATCAGCACCGGGTTGTTCTTGGTGCGGCGGGAGAGCACCTGCATGACCCGCTCGATCTCCTTCTCCCGGCCGATGACCGGGTCGAGCTTGCCCTCGCGGGCGGACTGGGTGAGGTTGCGCCCGAACTGGTCGAGCACCAGCGACGACGACGGGGTGCCCTCGCCGCGGCCGCTCGTGCTGCCCTCGGCGGGCCCGCCGGCCGGCGCGCTCTCCTTGCCCTGGTAGCCCGACAGCAGCTGGATGACCTGCTGGCGCACCCGGTTGAGGTCGGCCCCGAGCTTGACGAGCACCTGCGCCGCGACGCCCTCGCCCTCGCGGATCAGGCCGAGCAGGATGTGCTCGGTGCCGATGTAGTTGTGGCCGAGCTGCAGCGCCTCGCGCAGCGACAGCTCCAGCACCCGTTTCGCCCGTGGCGTAAAGGGAATGTGGCCGCCCGGGTCCTGCTGCCCGGGACCGATGATCTCCTCGACCTGCCGGCGCACGCCGTCGAGCGAGACGTCGATGCTCTCCAGCGCCTTC
>DATMES010000033.1 GCA_035556555.1 Frankiaceae bacterium | reverse complement strand
CAGGTCAGGCCTTCGGCAGCGGGAGGGTCTTGGCGAAGACGAGCCGCAGCACCAGCCGCTCGCGGGCGCTGCCCTTCGGGTGGCAGGTGGTGAGCGTGAGCCACTTCGCGCCCGGGGTGTCCGGCTTGCCCACGACCTCGTAGTCGGTGGGCTTGACCGCGTGCGGGTTGGCGACCTCGCGCCCCTTGAACTCGAACGACGGCACGGCGCGGTACTCGTAGCGCTGGAACGGTGTGTCCAGGTAGACGATGTCGCCGGCCCGCATCTCGTCCATCCGGTTGAACGGGCGGCCGTAGGTCGTGCGGTGGCCGGCGATGGCGACGTTGCCGGCCTCGCCGGGCAGCGGCGACGTCGTGTAGTGCCCGGCCCCGGCCTTGAGCGCGGCGGGAGTCGTGCCCTCGACCACGAGCACGTTGACGTCGAGCTTGGGGATCGTGAGACGGGTGAGGCCCTGGCCGATGGCGATCTTGCGGTTGCGGTAGGCCTCGCGGTACTTGGGGTCCTCGAACTGCGTGCGCAGGCGGCTCTGGATCTGCGCGGAGTAGATGTCGGTGAAGAACGGGAACGCGAACATCCCCGCGCCGGCCAGGGCCAGCACGATGGACAGGATCGACATGGCACGGCGCCCGCCTGGGCGGCGCAGGGCGTCGCCGACCAGGCGGCGCGCGGGACGCGGCTGCTCGGGGACGGGCGGTGGGGTGAACGTGGCGTCCATGGTCGAACCGTTCTGCCGTGGGCGGTGCTGCTTGACGTCAGGATGCCCAACGCGTCAGCCGCGAGGAAGTTCCGGGGGTACGGCTCCATCTTCGCAAACCGGCGCGAACCGGGCGTTCTCCCTCCTGTGTCGGCGGCGGCGAGGCCCGAGTTGAGCGCGGAGGCCGGCGCCGCGCGCGCGGTGGCCCTCACCGGGCGACCGAACGCGGCGGGCGCGGGCACCTCCGCGACGACCGTGACGACTGTGGCAGTGGGGACGCACGTGACGAGGCGGACGGCGTTGGCCCTCGCGACCCGCGCCGCGCTCGCGCAGGGGTCGCCTCCTCGGCCGAGCACGTCGGCGGCGGCGAGCGCGGCGAGGTCGGCGGCCGTCCGCGCGCGGGCGCCGGCCAGCAGGACGCCCGCGACGAGCGCGGCCGCCACGCCGAACGCCGCCACGACGGCCGCCGCGGCGAGCACGAGGACGGTCGCCGAGCCGTGGTCCGCGCGCGTCATGGAGTGCCGCCGGGCGGCTCGGCACGGGCGGTGGCCTCGCGGGTGATCGTCACGGGAGGCAGGAGGCGACCGAGCACGGGCAGCGGCGGCGCGGAACGGGCGGTGACCCGCACGGTGACGAGCTCGCCGTCGACGGCGGTGGCGACGGCGACACCCGGGCCGCCGGAGCGGCGGGCGGCCTCGGTCGCGGCTTCGGTCGTCTCTCCGCGCGCAGCGGCACGGGCCGCCGACCGCGCGGCCTCGGCGCAGCGCAGCGCCGTACCGGCGAGAGCCAGCGCCCACACGCAGACACCGAGCACGAGCACGAGCGCGGGCAGCGCGACCGCTGTCTCGGCGGTGGCGCTGGCGCGTTCGCGAACGTTCGTCATGCATCCAGCGTGGCGGCGCGCAAGGGCCCGTGCCGGATCGAAAGGCAATCTGTGGACGACGCGTTTTCTGGCACTGCTGCGTCCACAGGAGAATGGCCGTGTGACGGAGCAGAGCGAGGACGAGAAGCCGCCGCGGCGGGCCTGGTACCAGCGGCTGCCGGTGCTGCTGCTGGTCGGCGTGGTGCCGGTGCCGTTCGGGCTGTACTTCCTCGCGTTCATCGCGATGGCGCTGCTGCTCAGCGATCGCACGCGCGACACGCCGATCCGCGCGGGCGGGGCGGTGGCGCTGTTCTGGTGGGCGTACACGTTCCGGCAGGGCGACACGACGCCGTTCGTCGGCGGCCCGATGGTGGCGGTGGCGGCGGCGCTGTTCGCGCAGGCGGCGTGGCAGCGGCGTACCGAGCGGCTGCGGGCCGCGGTCCCCGCGCTCTGCGCGCTGGGGCTGGCGGTGCTGACGGTGGTGACGTTCGTGCCGGACGGCTACCGGCCGGCCGACGTGACGCGGGAGCAGGCGCTCGACCTCGTGATCGCGGAGCGTACGGCGCGGCCGTGGCGCGGGATCGCGGCGGAGCGCTACCTCGTCGAACGCGGCCGCGCCCGCCTCGTGCACACCCCGCTCTGGTACGTCGTCCTCTACGAGCCGCACGCCACCGTCGAGCGCACGGTCGACGGCGAGGAGTGCCTGAGCCGCCGCGAGGTGTGGCGGGTCGACGCCCTCGACGGGGAGGTGTCGCGGGTGACGTACGACGAGGCGGAGGTCGGTGACGACCCCTGCCTGCCTGTCAGGGCGGGTACGTCGCGGGACCTCAAGCCGGTTCCCTCCTGACCGGCGCCGCGAGGCGGGTGCGTGCCCGCCCCGCGGCCCAAGCCGTCAGAGGTTGAACGCCTTGGCGATCGTCTTCGTCAGCAGGCTGACGATCGCCTCGCTCTTGAGCAGCGTGACGAGCACGCCGCCGAAGCCGCACGCGGCGACGGTGGCGACGGCGTACTCGGCGGTGGCGACGCCGGCCTCGCGGCGCTCTCGGATCCTGCGAAGTCGTGCCATGTGCACCTCCTCCTCGACCGGTCGGCCCCCGACCGGTGCCCGGGATATCCGGTCTGTCCAGCGTGGCGACTCGGAGGGGTCGAAAACGGATCGCGGGGCAATCTGTGGACGGTGATTCAGAGGGTGTGGGTAACGAGGCCTGCGACCAGCGGCGCGACCCCCGCGAGCACGAACGCGGGCAGGAAGCAGAGCCCGAGCGGCAGCACGGCGACGACGGCGGCCCGGCGCGCGGCGGCCTCCCCCGCGGCGCTCGCGGCGGCGCGGGCGTCGTCGGCGACGGCTCTGAGCACGGCGGCGGGCGCGGCGCCGGTGGCCGTGGCGCGCATCAGGGCGCGGGCGAGCGCGCGGACGGGCGCGGGGCGTTCGCGCGCGAGCAGCGCAGCCCAGGCGACGGCGGGCGGGACGCCGAGCCGCGTGGCGCGGACGGCGCCGGCCGCGTCGGTGCCGAGCGGGCCTCCCGTGGCGCGGGCGGCGGTCTCGACGGCGGCGTCGGGCGGCGCGCCCGCGGTGAGGCAGGCGGCGACGAGGTCGGCGAGCAGGGGTACGGCGGCGACGCACGCGGCGTCGCGTTCGGCGGCGGCGCGGCTGGGCAGCGTCGCGAGCAGCCGGGGCAGGCCGACGGTGACGGCGAACGCCGCGAGCGGCCCGGCGCGGGGACCGGCGAGGAGGTACGCGCCCACGGCAGCCGCCACCGTCGCGACGCGCGGGTCGAGCGCCGGCCGGCGTGGCGCGACCGGTGTCCGGGGCACCGGCGCGGTGAGCGCGCGCGGGTCGCGGCGTACGCGGGGCCGCGCGGACGCGAGCACCGCGAGCGCGGCGAGGAGGCCGGCGAGGGCGGTCATCCGGCGGCGCGGCGGGTGATGCGGCGTACCCAGAGGACGCCCGCCGCGTCCAGCAGCGCCGCGGCGACGAGGCAGGCGGCGCCGAGCGGCGTACGCAGGAAGCGCACCGGCTCCGCGCCCAGCGCCGCCGCCAGCCCGAGACCGAACGCCGGCAGCGCCGCGAGCACGACGGCCGACGCACGCGGCCCGGCGAGCTGGGCGGTCAGCTCGGCGCGGCGGCGTTGCTCGGCGGCGAGCGCGGACGCGAGGCGGTCGAGCCCGTCAGCGAGCCCGGCTCCGGCGTCGGCTGCGACCAGCCAGAGCGCGGCGACGGCGTCGAGGCGCTCGGCGCCGGGGACCGCCGGCCAGGCGCCAGGCGGTACGCCGAGGTGCGCGGCCGCGGTGACGCTGTCGATCGCCGCGGCCAGGCTGTCCGGCGCGTCGGCGGCCGCGCGGCTCAGCGCGACGACAGGCGCGGCGCCCGCCCGCAGCTCGGCGGCGGTGGCCCGGCAGAGCGCGGGGAGCGCGGCGGCGTTGGCCTTCGCGTCGCGCGCGGCGGCGGCGCGGCGGCGGACGCCGTGCACCGCCCACGCGGCCATGGCGGCCGCCGCCGCCAGCACCGGGCCGAGGGTGATCGCCGCCAGGAGACCGCCGGTCCAGAGCAGCGCGTACGAGCGCACGGCCGGCCCCGGCGGGTCGAGCCGGAACGGGCGCGGCAGCGTGACGACGTACACCGCCAGGGTCGTCAGCACACCCACGACGAGCGGCGTCACGGCGCCTCCGGGGGTACGACGCCCCGCGCCGCGATCCGACCGGCCAGCGCGTCGAGCGCGGGGCCCCGGCGGGTGCGCTCGCCGTCGTACACCAGCGCCGGCACGACCTCGCCGCCCGACAGCACGGCGACCTCGGCGACCCTGCGCGCGGACGGACGGACGAGGTGCACGACGACGTCGACGGCCGCGCCGACCTGCACCGCCAGGGCGGCACCGGTGAGACCAGCCGGTCCGGCCAGGGCCGCGAGCCGGGGTACGACGTCGGCCGCGGTGTTGGCGTGCAGCGTCGTCATGCCGCCGTCGTGGCCCGTGTTGAGGGCGGCGAGCATGTCGACGACCTCGGGGCCGCGCACCTCGCCGACGACCAGCCGGTCGGGGCGCATCCGCATGGCCTGGCGTACGAGGTCGCGCAGGGTGATCTCGCCCGCGCCCTCGACGTTGGGCGGGCGGGCCTCGAGCGAGACGACGTGCGGCGCGGACGGCCGGAGCTCGGCGGCGTCCTCGACGAGCACCAGCCGCTCCCCCGCGGGGACGAGCCCGAGCAGGCAGCCGAGCAGCGTCGTCTTGCCGGTGCCGGTGCCGCCGGAGACGACGACCGCGAGCCGCGCGAGCACGACCGCGCGCAGCCACTCGGCGAGCGGGCCGGAGACGGAGCCGCCGTCGCGGAGGTCGGCGAGCGTGAGGTGCTGGCGGCGGAGCGTACGGATGCTCACGCACGTCGCCCGCGTCGCCGGCGGCGACAGGACGGCGTGCAGGCGGGTGCCGTCGGGCAGCCGCGCGTCGACCCACGGCTGCGCCGCGTCGAAGCGCCGCCCCACCCGCCCGGCCAGCCGCCGGACGAGCGCCACGACGGCGGCGTCGTCGGCGAACGACGCGTCGGCGCGTTCGAGCCCGGCCCCGCGGTCGCACCAGACGTCGTCCGGGGCGTTGACGAGCACGTCGGTGACGGCGGGGTCGCGCAGCAGCGGCCCGAGCGGACCGGCGCCCGACACCTCGTCCTCGAGGCGCTGGAGCAGCGCGAGCGGGTCGGCCCCCTCGGGGAAGCCGCCCTCGGCGCGTACGGCGGCGGCGACGCGCGCGGGCGGCGGCGGCCAGGGCTCGGCGGCGAGCCGGCGGCGGACGCGTTCGACGAGGTCGGGGGGCGGGTTCACGGCAGCAGCTCCGCGACGAGCCGGCCGCACAGCTCGGCCAACGGCCCGCGACCGCCTCGCCCCGGCGGGCGCCCCTCGTCGAGCGCGACGTCGATGTCCGGCTCCTTCTCGAGCCACCCCGCCAGCGGCAGGCCGAGCGCCTCGGCGACGATCGACGCATCGAGGTCCCCGGGTGCGGGTCCGCGCGCGACGACGCGCACGTCGGGCGCGAACAGCGCCACGGTGTCCGCGATCCGCCGCCCCGACGCGCACGCCCGCACCTCCGCGGGGCAGACGACGAACGCCACGTCGCACACGCTCAGCGCCACCCGGCACGCCTCGTCGAACGACCGCGCCACGTCGACCACCACGAGGTCGCCCGCGCGGCGGGCGGAGGCGAGCGCGGCCTCGACGTTGGCGGCGGGGATGAGTGGCGTGCTCGTCCGCGGCCACGCCAGCACGGTCACTTCGCCGCAGCGGGGCAGCGTCGCGGTGAGCGCCTCGCCGCCGGCCGGTGGGGGTCCTTCGGCGAACGCGTCCCACCGCGGCCCCGCGACGTCCTCGGCGCCGAGCGCGAGGTCGATGCCGCCGCCGTACGCGTCGGCGTCGACGAGGATCGTCCGCCGCCCGGCCCGCGCCCCGGCCAGCGCCAAGGCCACGGAGAACGACGTCGCCCCCGCTCCCCCGCGCGCCCCGACGACGGCGACGATGCGGCCTCGACGGCCTGGGTCGGCGGCCGCGTCGGCGAAGCGCTCCACCAGCCACGGCTCCGCGTCGGGCAGGAACAGCACGTGCTCGGCCCCCACGGCCACCGCCTGGCGCCAGAGGCCCGCGTCGTCGAGGTCGTTGCCGACGAGGAGCAGCCCCGCGCGGCGTGGCAGGCCGCTCGCGACCAGCCGGCCGATCGCGTCGGCTCCGACGACGGCGAGCGGCGCGTCGCGCCACAGCGGCGCGGCGGCCTCGGCGTGGTCGACCACGTCGGGCTCGGCGCCCGCGGCGGCGCAGAGCCGCAGCAGGTCGTCGAGGAGCGCGGGATCGGCGGTCAGGACGAGCGGACGTGGCATGGGCGAGCCCCCGTGGAGTCGGCGTACGTGACCCGATCCACGCTGGCAGCGTTCAGACCCTCAGAACGAAGCAGCCCGCAATCTGTGGATGCCAGATCGCGGGCTGTGGAAAAAAGGACGACCCCCGCCGGGGGGGATAGCGGGGGCCGTCCGTGGACTCGACTCCGGGGGGGATAGAGCCGAGCCTGTCTTCAGTAGGTCCGGTCGCGTCGCAGGACCGCCATGGCGATGAGGTACACGACCGTGTAGACGACGGCCGCGACGAGCGCGGTCGCCCAGTACTGCTGGTTGTCGAACATCCCGCTGAACGGCGCCATGAGCGGCGACGCGAGAGTGTCGACGGCGTTGACGAAGCCGTTGGACTCGTTGGCGTCCATGGCCTCGAAGAGGGTGTCGAGCCCGATGAGGCTGATGACCGTGACGTAGAGAACGGTCAGGACCTTGGCGATCACGGAGGCGGCGGAGGGGCGCTCGACGACACTCGACTCGGAGTACGAGGAGGCGGAGCGGTCGTCTACGACGGCACGGCGGACCATGGTTCCCTCCCCTCACTGGCGAACGTTGGACCCGTGATGCCCCGGGCCGGCGCGGGTCAAACCCGTATCCTCGGAAAATCATGACCGGCGCCGCGTTCTTCGACCTGGACAAGACCGTCATCGCCAAGTCGAGCACGCTGGCGTTCGGCAAGCCCTTCTACCAGGGCGGCCTGGTCAACCGGCGGGCGGTGCTGAAGAGCACGTACGCCCAGTTCTACTACCTCATCGCCGGCGCCGACGCGGACCAGATGGACCGCATGCGCGACTACCTCAAGCAGCTCTGCGCGGGGTGGGACGTGGCGCAGGTCCGCGCGATCGTGGACGAGACGCTGCACGACCTCATCGACCCCTTGGTGTACGACGAGGCGGTCTCGCTCATCGAGGAACACAAGGCCGCGGGGCGGCGGGTCGTCATCGTCAGCAGCAGCGGCGAGGAGGTCGTCGCGCCGATCGGCGAGATGGTCGGCGCCGACGAGGTCGTCGCGACGCGGATGGTCGTGGCGGACGGCAAGTACACGGGCGACATCGAGTTCTACGCGTACGGCGAGCACAAGGCGACGGCGATGCGCGCCGTCGCTTCACGTCATGGCTGGGACCTCGCCGACTGCTACGCGTACAGCGACTCGTTCACCGACCTGCCGATGCTGGAGGTCGTGGGGCACCCGTACGCCGTCAACCCGGACAAGGCGCTGCGCCGCGTCGCCGCGGAGCGGGGGTGGCCGATCCTGGAGTTCCGGCGGCCCGTCTCGCTGGCCTCGCGGATCGCCGCGCGGGCGCCGCGTCCCTCGCCGCCGGTGCTGGCCGGCGCGGCCGTGGTGGGCGGCGCCGCGGCCCTGGGCTGGCGGTACTACGCGAAGCGCCGTCGCGAGGCGTAGCCGCCCCGCGTCGTTCCTTGAAGATCACGACGCGTGAGAGGGGCGGGCGAACGTCAGGGCACGCAGCCGGCCAGAGCCGAAAGCCCCTCCTTTTGAGGTCTAGGCAAGGGCTCCCCGCGGGCGTACAACTGTCCTAACGAGACGGGATCCAGTGCCGCCAGTGGCCCGCCATCCCGTCCCGCGACACGGAGTCCGTGTGCACCCACGTGCGACCAGCCGCGGGAGGCATGTCGGGGTCGCGCCGCAAGGCCAACACCCCCGACGTACAGGTGCACGCATGGTCACCACGGCCCCCGTGTATGAACGGCGCTCCAGGGCTTCGCGCGCTGGGGCGCCGTTTGCTGTTGCATGGCGTCCGTGACGTGTGAGGAGTGCGGCCAGGCGGACGGCGTGCACCTCACGACGTGCCCGTTCGCCGGGGACCCGGCCGAGCCGCTCCTGCGGGAGATCCGCGAGGAGGTCCGTCTCCTGCGCCGCACGGTGTCGTACGCCCTCGTGCTCCTCGTCCTCTGGATGCTGGTCTGGGCGGTGCTCAACGGCTAACCCCGGAGCAGCGCCTCGCCGATCGCGACGCCCTCGACGGCACCGTGCGCCACGGCCTCGCACCAGAACCGGAGGAACGGCGCCACGTCGCCGCGCGCGAATCGTTCGGCCGCGGCGGCGTAGGCGGAAGGGTCCTCCGCGCACCCGACGTCCGGCGCGCTGACCGCGCGCGGGTCGAGGCCGCGCGCGACGAGGACGACGCGGGCCGCGGCGCGGGCGACGACGCCGTTGGCCGTCGCGAACGCCGGCAGCGCGAGCAGCTCCCCGTGCACGATCCCCGCCACGAGGACGGCGGGCACCGACGTCGAGCCGAGCACCGAGACGAGCGTCGCGAGCCGCTTCGAGACGACGGGGTCGGGTCGGGGCCGCCCCAGCTCCTCGTCCGCGGCGAGACCGGTCGCCGCCAGCGTGTGCATCCGCGCCAGCGCCTGCAGCGGCGCGTGCTCCCACGTCTCCACCAGCGGCCGCAGGTCGGCGGCGATGCGCAGCGCACCTTGGACGACGGGGTCCTCGGGCGGCGACGTACGCAGCACCGCCAGCGGCACGTCCGCGCCCTCCAGCGCGGCCGACGCGCGCGCGCAGCGCAGCCCCGCCTCGACCGCGACGGAGGTGGCGTGCTTGCGCATGGCGTTGTGCGTCAGCAGCCGGTCGACCGCCTTGCGCGCGTCCTCCGCGGCGTCGGCGATCCCGGGCAGCGTCAGCAGCGGCGACAGCGGGTCCACGCGCCGAACCGTACGTCGTACGGTGTGCCCCATGACGGACGCCACCCTCTCGAACCTCCTCACCGAGACCCGGCACTTCGACCCGCCGGCCGCCATCGCGGACAGCGCCAACGTCACCGCCGGCGCGTACGACGTCGCGGCGAAGGACCGCGTGGCGTTCTGGGAGGAGCAGGCCCGGCGCCTCCACTGGCACCGGCCGTGGGAGACGGCGCTGGAGTGGGAGCTGCCGTACGCGAAGTGGTTCGTCGGCGGCCGGCTCAACGTCGCGTACAACTGCCTCGACCGGCACGTCGCAGCGGGCCGGGGAGACACCGTGGCGTTCCACTGGGAGGGCGAGCCGGGCGACACGCGGACGATCACGTACGCCGACCTGCTGCGCGACGTCTGCAAGGCCGCGAACGCCCTGACCGAGCTCGGCGTGCAGGCCGGTGACCGCGTCGCCATCTACATGCCGATGGTTCCCGAGACCGCCGTCGCGATGCTGGCCTGCGCGCGGATCGGCGCGCCGCACTCCGTCGTCTTCGGCGGCTTCTCGGCTGAGGCGCTGTCCGGCCGCATCCTCGACGCCGACGCGCGGGTCGTCATCACCGCCGACGGCGCGTGGCGGCGCGGCAGCGTCAGCCCGCTCAAGCCCGCGGTGGACGAGGCCTTGCAGTCATGCCCGGACGTACGAACCGTCCTCGTGCTGCGCAGGACCGGCAACGACGTCGCGTGGACCGAGGGCCGCGACGTCTGGTGGCACGACGTCGTGGAGCCGGCGAGTGAGGAGCACGAGGCCGAGGCGTTCGATTCAGAGCACCCGCTCTACATCCTGTACACGAGCGGCACGACCGCGAAGCCGAAGGGCATCCTGCACACGACCGGCGGCTACCTCACCCAGGTCGCGTGGACCCACCACGCCGTCTTCGACCTGAAGCCCGAGACCGACGTCTACTGGTGCGCGGCCGACATCGGCTGGGTGACCGGGCACTCGTACATCGTCTACGGCCCCCTCGCCAACGGCGCGACGTCCGTCATGTACGAGGGCCTGCCGGACTTCCCCGACAAGGACCGGTGGTGGGCGACGATCGCGAAGTACGGCGTGACGATCCTCTACTGCGCGCCGACGGCGATCAGGACGTTCATGAAGTGGGGCGAGGAGTTCCCCGGGCGGCACGACATGGGCTCGCTACGGCTTCTCGGCAGCGTCGGCGAGCCGATCAACCCCGAGGCGTGGATGTGGTACCGCCGCGTCATCGGCGGCGACCGCTGCCCGGTCGTGGACACGTGGTGGCAGACCGAGACCGGCGCCATCATGATCAGCCCGCTGCCAGGGGTGACCTCCACCAAGCCAGGCGCCGCGATGCGGCCGCTCCCCGGCATCTCCGCGGAGGTCGTCGACAACGCCGGCAACGCCGTTCCGCCAGGTGGCGGCGGCTACCTCACGCTGACCGAGCCGTGGCCGTCGATGCTGCGCGGCGTGTGGGGTGACGACGAGCGGTATCGGGAGACGTACTGGTCGCGGTACGAGGGCCGCTACTTCGCCGGCGACGGCGCCAAGCTCGACGACGACGGCGACGTCTGGCTGCTCGGCCGCGTCGACGACGTCATGAACGTCTCCGGCCACCGCATCTCCACCACCGAGGTCGAGCACGCGCTCGTCGGCCACCCGTCCGTCGCGGAGGCGGCGGTCGTCGGCGCGACGGACGCGACGACGGGGCAGGGCATCGTGGCGTTCGTCACGGTGAAGAGCAGCGAGGTCGACGGCGACGCGCTCGCCGCGGACCTGCGCAAGCACGTCGCGCACGAGATCGGCCCGATCGCGAAGCCGCGGCAGATCATCTTCACGCCCGACCTGCCGAAGACGCGGTCGGGGAAGATCATGCGGCGGCTGCTGCGCGACGTCGCGGAGTCGCGCCCGCTCGGCGACGTGACGACCCTCGCCGACCCGTCGGTGGTCGAGGCGATCGGCGAGCGCATGGCGTCCGCGCCGCCCGAGGAGTGAGCGCGCCGCTCGGCGCGCCGGTGCCCGGATGGACGCCGCGCGAGGTGCCGCCGTACGCCACCATGACCGGTCGCTACGTGACGCTGGAGCCGCTGCTCCCCGACCACGCCGGGGCGCTGTACGCCTGCTCGCGCGACGAGGGCGTGTGGGAGTACCTGGCGTACGGCCCCTTCTCGTCGGTCGATGAGTACGCGGCATGGATCGCCGAGAACATCGCGGCCGGGGACCCGCAGTTCTACGCCGTCCTCGCCGGCGGCGAGCCGCGCGGCGTGCTGTCGCTCCTGCGCATTGACGCGGCCAACGGCGTCGCCGAGATCGGGCACATCTGGTACGCCCCGTCGATCCAGCGCACGGCAGCGACGACGGAGGCGACGTACCTCGTCGCGCGGCGGGTGTTCGACGAGTGCGGGTACCGCCGCTTCGAGTGGAAGTGCAACGACCTCAACGCCCCGTCGCGGCGCGCCGCCGAACGCTTCGGGTTCGCGTACGAGGGGACGTTCCGGCAGCACATGGTGACGAAGGGACGTAACCGCGACACCGCGTGGTACGCCATGACGGATGGCGACTGGCCTGCCGTCAGCGCGGCGTTCGAGGCGTGGCTCGACCCCGCGAACTTCGACGCCGGCGGCACCCAGCGCGAGTCGTTGCGCGCTAGACGATCCTGAGGTCGCGCGGGCGCGGCTCGGGCGTCACCGGCGTGACGCCGTCGGTGAACACCGTTTCTCCCTCGAACTTCGGAGTCTCCTCGCTGTAGCCGACCGTGTACGGCCCGCGCGGAAGGTACACGGCCACGCTGTTCTCGGGCGTCGATTCGGCGGGGTAGCCCATCCCATCCCACCGGAACGTCCAGCGCAGGCACTCGCCCGCTCGCACCGTCACGGTCGTGTATTCGATCCGGTCCACTCGCAACGCGACCTCGTCCCCGTCGATGTTCACGCGCGGGTTCGAGAACTCCCCCTCCGTCAGCGTGCCCCTCTGGACGCAGTAGTCGTAGAGGAAGACGCCGCCCTTGGCGTACGGCATCGTCGCGGGCCACGACCGCTTGATGCAGGCGTCGTACGACTGCGGCTCGCTCCCCACCGTCGTCATCGTGTGGTTGTCGATGCAGGGGTCGTCGTTGGCGCCGTACCCGACGACCGACGGCACGATCGTCATCCGCCGTGCCAGGGGCACCTCGGGCCCGCGGTCGATCAGGACCGGCGAGGCGTACGGCGACGGCGACGGCGAGGACACGCGCGTCGCGGTCTCCCCGGGACGGGGCGCGTCCGTGCCCTCCCTCGTCGGGCCCGCCCGCCCGGCCGCCGCCGTCCCCTGCGCGGCGGCGGTCGGGCTGGGGCGGGCCGGCTCGACGACCTCGAGGCCTCGGGTCCCGGCGGAGTCGCCCGCGACGACCATCGCGAACGACGTGAGCAGCGCACCCAGCACCCCGCCCTGCACGGCGCGGCGGCGGCGGGCAGCGGAACGCAACCGCGGCACGTCGGACAGGTCGGCCACGAACAGCGGGGCTGGGATCCTCGGCGGCAGCGTCATCGCGGGTCCTCCAACGTGATCGCCAGCCTCTGTCGGGCCTCCGCGAGCATCCGCTTCACCGTGCCTTCGGGACGCCGTACGGCGGCGGCCACCTCGGTGAGCGGAAGGTCGGAGTAGTAGAAGAGCAGGACGACCACGGCGTGGCCGCGCGGCAGGCGCCGCACCGCGTCGGCGAGGTCGCCGTCCGGCGCGGGCACCGTGTCGTCCGCGGTCCTACCGAGCAGCTCGACGAGGCGTTCCCTGCGCTGCCTCGCCTTCCAGGTGTCGCGGACGAGGTTCGTGACGACGTGGAACACGTACGCCTTCGGGTCGCGCACCGTCACCCACCGCGCGAGCAGGCGGGTGAACGCCTCCTGCGCCACGTCCTTCGCGGCCTCCGGATCGCGCGTGAGCTGGAACGCGTACCCCATGACGACGGGGTACGCCGCCACGTAGAACTCGGGGAACGCATCCGCTGTCGCGGACGTCACCCCCGCCAGGTCCGTCACGCTGGTTGAGACAGCGCAGCGGGGTGGTCGGTTCGGACCGGTCTTTCCGGAGGGCCCGCGGCGGCGGTATCGTTCGCCCGCTCCCGGCCCCTACCTCGCGGAGTGACCCGTGCCGAGGCTCCGTACGCTGCTCGCCGTCGTGCTCGTGGCGGCCGGCCTCGCCGTGCCCGCCGCCGCCGACGTACGGCAGTCGGCGTGGCTGCTCGTGCGCGCCGAGCGCAACGCGTCCGTGGACATCACGTTCCGCACCGCCGTGACGGTCCTCCGGGGGCACGTGACGACCCCTGACCAGAACGGCTGGGCCGGCTACTACCTCCAGCCGCTCACGCGCCCGGGCCACGACGGCTTCGGCCAGGTCTGGCTCCCCGCGCTGCACGGCAAGCCACCCGCCGCCTTCGCCGTCCCCCTCGGCGCGAGCGCCGTCGCGGCCCCGTACATCGCGATCGGCGCCCCGTGGCGGCTTCCCGCCGGGCGGTACCGGATGCACGTCTTCGGCTCCCGCCCCGTCGAGGCCATCCTCGCCGTCGCCGGCCGCGGGCTGCCGCGGCGCCCGCTCGTCGCGACTCGTCCGTCCACCGTCTCCCTGGGCTGGGGCGAGGCGGCCGGTGCCGGCGCGCCCGGCGTCGCGTACGCCCAGGCGCCTGTCACCGTGGGGCCGCGCGCGCTGTCGGCGGCGTTCGCGCTCGCCGTCCGGCACGGCGTCACCGACGACGACACGACCATCGAGACCTGCCTCGGCACCGTGACGTGCCTGACCGGTGACGGCGGCGTACGCCACACCGTCTACGAGCGGCCGGAGTACGCCGCCTGGCCTGCGCGGAGCACGGCCAAGACCGTCGTGGGGACGTACTACGCCCCGGGCACTCCCGCGCCCGGCGACGCGACGGCGTACGCCGCCGTGCGCACCAACGGCATCGTCGACCGGCTCGTCGTGGCGGCGTTCTCGCTAGCGCTTTGACGCCGCGAACGCCTCCTCCGCGTCGACGAACGCGTGCAGCGGGTCGAGCAGGTCCTGGACGGCGGTCAGCGCGACCTCGAGCTCGACCGTAGCGGCGGCCTTCGCGACGGCCGCGTCCACGCCCGCCAGCGTCTCGTCGAGCGCCGCGTCGCACGCGTCCCAGGCGGTCGCGACAGCGGGGTGCCGCCACGCGTCCATGCCTTGCCGCGCGTCGGCGAGAGCCAGCCGCAGCGTCTCCGCGCCGACGTCGAGCGGCAGCGCCAGCGAACGCGCCGAGGAGGGCACGCAGCGGATCATCGCCCGCTGCGCGAGGTCCACGTGGGCCGCGCACGCGACGAACGCCTCGTACACAGGCACAAGGTCGGGAGGCAGCGCCCGACCGCGGCGCCTCAGCACGGCTCGTGACCCTCGCCCACGACCTGCGTCGAACGGGCGTCCCGCTGCTCGCGGATGACGACAGTCGAGTCGTCGGCGTGCGGGTGACGGGCGAAGAGGGCGTCCAGCCGGCGAAGCAGTTCACTCGTCTCTGCCGTGTTCAGACGCATGATCCAACTGTAGGCGACCGATGCGGCGCCGCCACGGCCGGAACGCGCCGTTGGCGTAGCGCGGGCTGCGAATGGGTACCCCCACCGCATGGCGTACGTGGACCTCACCACAGGCAAGACCACCGACCCGTCCCTCGGCGAGCTCGTCGGGCAGGCGACGAAGGAGCTCTCGACGCTCGTCCGCAAGGAGGTCGAGCTGGCGAAGGCCGAGATCTCGACCGAGGTGGCGAAGGCGGGCAAGGGCGCGGGCATGTTCGGCGGCGCGGGGGTGACGGGGCTGTACGCCCTGACGTTCCTCTCGCTGGCGGCGATGTTCGGGCTCGGGGCGGTCATGCCGCTCGGCTGGGCGGCGCTCGTCGTCGGCGCCGTCTACCTCCTCGTCACCGGCATCCTCGCGATGACGGGCAAGAAGGCGTTCAGCGACTTCTCCCCGAAGCCGGAGCGCACGATCAAGACCCTGAAGGAGGACGCCCAGTGGGCGCGTCACCCGAGCAGCTAGAGCGCGAGATCGAGCAGACCCGCGCCGAGCTCGCGCACACCATCGGCCGGATCGAGGAGAAGGTCTCCCCGGCGCGCATCAAGGCGAAGCTGTCGCCCGCGCGCTTCGCGGCGGAGCACAAGCAGATGCTGGCGACGGTCGGCGGCGGCATCGTCGCGCTGATGACGCTGCTCGTCGTCCGCAAGGCACGCCGCTAACCTCAACCCATGCCGGCCGAGAGCGACGCCCTCGTACCCGGCCCCTGGACGCACCGCGACGTCTCCGCCAACGGCACCCGCTTCCACGTCGCCGAGGCCGGCAGCGGCCCGTTGGTGCTGCTGCTGCACGGGTTCCCGCAGTTCTGGTGGTGCTGGCGGCACCAGCTCGTCGGCCTCTCGGACGCGGGTCTGCGCGCGGTCGCGCCCGACCTGCGCGGCTACGGCGCCTCCGACAAGCCCCCCGAGGGGTACGACGCCTACACCCTTGCCGCCGACGTCGCCGGCCTGGTCCGCGCCCTCGGCGAGCAGCGCGCGGTCATCGTCGGCCACGACTGGGGCGCGGCGATCGCGTGGGTCGTCGCGGCCCTGCACCCCGAGGTCGTCGAACGCCTCGTCATCCTCTCCACCGCGCACCCGTTACGGCACCGCGAGGCGGTGTTCGCGGACCCGCGCGGGCAGCTCCGGTCGAGCACGTACATGCTCGGCGCGCAGACCCCGTGGCTGGCCGAACGCCGCCTGGTCAAGCACCGCGCCGCCCGCGTCGGCGACCTCCTCGAGCTCTGGGCGGGCCCCGGCTTCCCCACCGACGACGAGCGCACCGTCTACCGCGAGGCCATGCTCATCCCCGGGGTCGCGCACTCCGCGCTCGAGTACTACCGCTGGTGGATCCGCTCCGTCGCGCGGCCGACCGGCGTGCGGTTCTTCAAGCGGATCCAGCAGCCCATCACCGCGCCGACGCTGCAGCTGCACGGCTCCCTCGACTCGTGCGTGCTGCCGCGTACGGCGCTCGGCTCCGGCCGCTACGTCCAGGGCCAGTACGAGTGGCGCCTGCTCGACGGGCTCGGCCACTTCCTGCACGAGGAGGCGCCGGACGTCGTCACCGGCGAGGTGACCCGATGGGCGAAGTGAGCCGCGAGCGCAACGCCGCAGGCCGCCCCGAGAACGCCCGCCCCCGCGACGCCACCGGCAAGCCCCTCGCCCGCGGCTCGGGGGCCGACTGGCGCGACACGCTCCGCGCGCGCGACGAGGCGCAGGCGCTGCCCAAGCCGGAGGCCCTGGCCGAGGCGGAACGCCTGGTGCTGACGGGCCAGCCCTTCTACGCGCACGAGGTCCTCGAGGGCCCGTGGCACCTGGCCGAGCCTGGCGAGCGCGCGTTCTGGCAGGGCCTCGCGCAGGTCGCCGTCGGGCTGACGCACGTCCAGCGCGGCAACGCGGTGGGGGCGCGTTCGCTGCTGCGCTCGGCGGCGGAGAAGCTGGAGACATACCAGGACGGTCACGAGGGCGTCGCGGTGTCGCGTGTCGTACGCGAGGCTCGCGCGCTCGCCGACCGCGTGGAGGCCGGCGAGACGCCGAGCGCCGACGACCTGAAGGTCGCGTTCCGCTGGTAGCGCTGGGCGAAACGGCTGGCTGGTGACCGCGAGTGACACATCGCGGTCCCGTGACCGCCTCCGGGCGATCCGGGGTGCGCATTGCTCCTTTTCCCTGCACGGGGCGCAACCCGGTTGCGTACGTGACGGGCGGTGTGGTCACCGCGGGTGACACAAGTGGCGTTTCGCCGACGCCTCCTAGGCCGCGTCGGCGCGCGCCTCGGCAGCCTCGGCGAGGTTGGCGACGAAGCCACCCGCCATCGCGCGGAACGCCGCCGCCACCCGCGCTCGCTCCCCCGCGCCCCCCGCGGGCTCCCACGTCAGCGCCACGGTCGCGGCCGTCGCGACCGGCAGATCCGGGGAGGCGGCGTACGACAGCGTCACCGTGCCCGTCGTCTCCGGCAGCCCGTCGCCCGCGAACTCGAAGCGCGTGACGTACGACGTCGGCAGCCGCCGCGGCGGCCGCGCCCGCACGCGCACCCGCGCCGCGCGCCCGGCGAGCACCGCGTCGACCAGGCCGGGCGCGACCCGCGTCACCCCGGGCCACAGGTCGAACGCCGTCGGCCCGGCCAGCAGCAGGGCGGTGCTGGTGGGGTCCGCGGCGATGACGCGGTCGACGGCGATGGTCGCCATGCGACACTCCCGGTGTTTGCTAGGCGCTTGCTCTTGCTAGCACTCTAACCCCTGGGGCCGGGGTCGAAACCCTCCGCCGCAGCCGCGAGCCCCTCGTTCCCTGCAGCCCGTACGCCGGTCTCGAGCGTGACGATCTTCAGAGAACGAGCGCGGGGGGCCGGACGCAGGGCGCCGGACCCCGCGGGGCTCAGTCGCAGGTCTGCGTGCTCACGGCGCTGGTCGCGCGGCGGCCCAGCTCGGCGTCGGAGGCGACCTCGGCGGCTGTCAGCGCGTAGCCGGTGGACGCCTTGTCGGCGGCGGCGGCGAAGATGACGCCGTACACGCTGCCGTCGGGCGCCAGCAGCGGCCCGCCGGAGTTGCCGGGTCGCACCTTGGTACGCAGCGAGTAGACGTCGCGGCGGACGTCGCGCCGGTCGTAGATGTCGCGCCCGACCGCCGTGATCCGCTCGCGCACCCGCGCGGACACCGCGGTGAACGGCCCGTCCTCCGGGTAGCCCACGACGACCGCGTCGTCACCGGTCTTGGCGGCGCCGTTGAACTTCAACGGCGCCAGCTTCAGCCCGGGGACGTACAGCACGGCCACGTCGCGGCCAGGGTCGTACACGACGACCTTCGCCTCGCGGACGTCCCCGCGCGCCACCTCGACCTGCGGCGCGGAGACGCCGGCGACGACGTGCGCGTTGGTCATGAGCCGCTCGGGGGCGTACACGAACGCCGTCCCCTCCAGCCGCCGCGAGCACGACCGCGCGACGCCGGTGACCTTGAGCACGCGGTTGCGGGCGAGGTTGACGGCGGGCGAGTTGGCGACCTTGGGGTCGGGGGCGGGGACGTTCGTCGTGCGCGTAGGCCCGAGGTCCTTGAACACCTCAGGGAAGCCGTGGCTGCGGAACAGCCCGAGGAACTCATCGAAGACGGGTGGCGGCTCCGGCAGCGTCTTGTCCATGGTCCGCATGACCAGGGAGTTGTTGACCTGCCTGGTCAGCACCGGGTACGGCGACTGCGACGCCGGCAGCGCGAACACCCACGCCACCAGCAGGACGCCGAGCGACGCGACCACCGCGCCGACCGCCGAGTCCACGAGCCGGGCCGGCTTGTACGTGATCTTCTGCCGGAGCGACGTACCGATGGTCGTGCCGACGAGCTGGCCGAGGATCGCGAGGATCAGGCCGACGCCGAGCGCGACGAGGCCCTGCGCGTTGCCCTCGACGACCGCGCGGGCCAGCCGCGGCGCGACGAGGAGGCCGACGACGCCGCCGGCGATGAGGCCGAGCAGTGACAGCGCGTCGACGACGAGGCCCTGGCGGTACCCGCCGATGCCGACGAGGACGACGGCGACCAGCAGGAAGAGGTCGAGGAAGTCCACCGGCACGCGCCGACTCTAGCGGTCGGGTTCAGGGAGCCGGGTCAGGTGACCGTGAGCTCGCCGACCATCTTCAGCGCCTCGTGGTAGATGCAGATGAACGTGTACTTGCCCGGCTTGGCGTTCTCGATCTTGATCTTGGCCTGCTCGCCGCCGTTGGCGTTGACGTCGACGCCGAGGTCCTTGTTGGTGAACGTGTGCGGCGCCACCCCGGTGTTGTCCATGAGGATGTTGATCGTCCCCGCCTTGGCGGTGATGTCCTTGGGGACGAACTCGTTGTCCTTCGCCTCGAGCTTGATCTCGCCGTCGCCACCCGCGGCGGGCGGCGTCGTCGCCGCGCCCTCCGTCGGCGTGGGCGCGGCGGAGGTGACCTCGGGCTGCTGGCTCACGCCGGCGAGGGTGTTGTTGCCGTTGTCCGCCTCGGTGCAGGCGGACACCGCGAGGACGGCGGCGAGCGCGAGGGCGGCGGAGGTGACACGGCGGCGGCGGTACATCGGGCTCCTCGGTTCAGTGGTGCGAAGACGTCCGGACGGTACCTGCTACGCGGCCACGCCTGCACGTTCAGGCGCCGCCGCCGCACGCGGCCGCCACACCGTGGCGACGACGCTGGACACGACGAGACCCCAGACGATGCCGAGCAGCGCGCCTCCGACGACGTCCGAGAGGTAGACGTCGGTGACGAACAGCTCCGCGAAGCCCGTCGCGAACAGCACGCCGATGACGAAGAACGTCCACGTCACCTTGCGCGTCCAGCGACCCACCCGCGGCACCACGACGACGAGCAGCGCCATGGCCGTCGCCGCCGCGATCGTCGTCGTCGTCGCGGGGAACGTCCTGTCCACCAGCCGCGCGGTCGTGAAGAGGGGGTTCGGCCGGTCGACCAGCGCGCGGACGAACGCCGGCACGACCGCCCCGCCGAGGAACGCCGCCACGAGGACGACGATGCCGCGCGGCCGCTTGTCCTTCGCCCAGGTGACCAGCCCCGTCACCAGGGCGACGACGAGCGCGCCGGCCGGCGAGAGGATCGCGTGCACGATGCGAAACGCGTCCACGACGTCGCGCGGCTGGTCGGCGAACGCCGCGCGGACGTTGCGGTCCACCGCCGCGATCCCGGTGCCGCCGAGGATCTGCACGAGGATGATCCCGAGCAGCCAGCCGAGCAGGCCGAGCGTCACGAGGGCGACCGTGAGCTGCAGCCCCGCCGCCTGACCCGGCTTGAAGCGGCCGAGCACGAAGCCGATCTGCCGGTGGTAGCGGATCCGGATCCGGGTGATGCGCGGGCGGTCGAGGAACGCCTGCCACGCGCCGCGGATGCGTTCCTGCCGCTTCGCCGCGGCGCGCGCGAGCAGCACGAGCACGACGACCGTCACGACGACGACGGCGAGCACCGTCGAGGCGCGGCCGACGTAGTGCTCGACCCGCCGCCACGAGTTGCCGGCGAGGTAGCCGACGAGCGTGAAGCCGGTGCCCCAGACCGTCGCGCCGATGACGCTGGCGACGAGGAAGCGGCCGTACGCCATCCCCGACGACCCCGCCGCGAACGGCATCACCGCGCGCAGCACGCCGACGAAGCGGCCGAGGATGACGGCGCGGATGCCGCCGGCCTTGATGCGCTTCATCGTCGACTCGACACGGTCCTTGCCGAGCAGCTTGCCGAGCCGGCCGCCGAGCACCTTCGTGCCGAGGCGGCGGCCCATGTAGAAGCCGATGGAGTCGCCGACGATCGCCCCGAGCGACGCCGCGGCCGCCATCGCCGCCACCGGGATGCGGCCCTCGAACGCCACCACGCCGCCGAGCACGACGGCCGTCTCGCCCGGCACCGCGAGGCCCGCGAACGCCGCCGTCTCCCCCATCGCGAGCAGGAAGATGATCCCGCAGACGAGGGGGGCGGGGAGGCTCGTGAGCCCTTCGAGGATGCCGGCCATGAGTCGTTATACGAACTGGCTCGCGAAGGCGCGCGCGCTGATCGGCTCGCCGGTCGCCTGCTCGACGAGGCGGTCCCAGCGCAGCCGCGCGCCGGGTCCGAACACGCTCTCCCGCAACCACGTCCCTGTCTCGCGGTCGTCGTAGAGGCGGCCGCCGCGGCGTTCGACGGTGGCCTGCAGCTGCGACGCGAACAGCTCCCCGAGGACGTAGTTCTGGTAGTAGACGGGGGCGAGCGCGAGGTGCAGCTTGGCGGCCCAGTCGGGGGCGTCGCGGCCCGGCGGGCGGGTCACCATCTGGAAGCGCTCGACCAGGTCCCACCAGCGGGCGTTGTGGTCGGCCGACGGGTCGGCGTAGAGGCCGCGCTCGAAGTGGCACATGACGAGCACCCACCGCGCGAACACCAGCATGCTCGCGCGCAGCGCCTCCTTGACCTGCTCCTCGACGCCGGTCAGCTCGGACGCGGGCACGCCCGCGACGTCGCGCAGCCAGCCGGCGTCCTTCGAGAGCCGGCCGTAGAGCTGCGCGACCGCCTCCGTCGTCAGCGAGTGGGCCGGGCGGCGCAGTGACCACGGCAGGTCGGCGCCGAGGTAGACGTCGTACGCCGCGTGCCCGAACTCGTGCAGCATCGTCGACGCCCAGCGCTCGGAGTCGATGACGTTGCAGAGGACGCGGACGTCGTCGCCGCGGTCGACGCAGAGGCAGAACGCGTGCTGGTTCTTCCCCTCGCGCGTGAACAGGTCGGAGCGCTCGACGACCGGCCGGAGGTCCATGCCGAGGCCGTCGTACGTCGTGAGCGTCAGGTCGGTCAGGTCCTTGCCCGCGACGAGCGGGTCGAGGTCGACCGCGGCCTCGCGCGGCGCGTCCTGGAAGAACGGGTCGGCGTAGTGCCACGGCATGAGCTCTTCGACCCCGAAGCGGTCGCGCAGTTTCGCGTCGAGCCCCGCCTTCATCGCGGCGAACGGCTGCGCGGTCAGGGCGTCGAGCTCGTCCAGCAGCGCGAAGAGGCGTTCCTCCGACAGCTCGCCGAACGCGAGCGACATCGCGTAGAAGTGCTCGTACCCGAGCCTGCGGGCAGCCTCGTTGCGGACCTCGACGAGGCGGCGTACGCGGCCCTCGACCTCGGCGCCGACCTGCTTGCTCGCCTCCCAGGCGGCGCGGCGTTCGTCGCTGTCGTCGCTGTGCCCCAGCACTTTCTCGACGTCGTTGTCGCTCCACCGGCGCCCGCCCGCCTCGCCGCGGAACGTCGCGTAGACGCTGTCGCACTCGGCGTTGAGGCGCACCAGCTCCGTACGCAGCTCGGCCGGCGTCTGCTCAGCCGCGAACGCCAGCCGCAGCGTCTCCACCTCCCGCGCCAGCACCGGGTCGGTCACGTCGCCGACGGCCTTCAGCTCGGCGTACGCCGCCTCGTCGGCGTAGTAGTCCGACAGCCGCTGTTCGAGCGCGATCCGCTCGGCGTCGGTCTCGGGCGAGGAGGCGACGTTGGAACGCCACCACGCTTCGTTGACCGCCGCCTCGAGGGGCGCGAGGTCCGCGGTCAGGCGCTCCACCAGAGCGCGGGCCGTCTCGTCAGCTGCCACCGACTGCCTCCTGTACGACGGGTCGTTCCACGAACGGTCCAGGGCGCCAGGGACGTTCCCAGCCGCCGAGCGCGAGCAGCTTGTCGACCAGGCCGGCGGTGAAGCCCCAGATGAGCAGGTCGCGCACGCGGAAGCCGGGCCCCTCGTAGCCGTGGCGCAGGCCGACGCGGCAGCGGTTGGCCGGGTCGGCGAGCTCGCTGATCGGGACGCGCTCGACCTTCGCGACCTCGGCGACGTCGACCGCGCGGACGAGGTGCGGGGTGTGCCAGTACGCCAGCACGGTGACGACCGTGAAGCCGCTCGGCGGGAGGTACAGCGCCGGCAGCGTGTCGAACACCTCGACCGATTTCGCGTCTACACCAACCTCTTCACGGGCCTCGCGCAGCGCCGCGGCGACCGGCCCGTCGTCCTCCGGGTCGACCTTCCCGCCGGGGAACGCCGGCTGGCCGGCGTGGGAGCGCAGGGTCGCTGCGCGTTCGATGAAGAGCAGGTCGGGGCCGTGCTCGCCCTCGCCGAACAGCGCCAGCACCGCGCTCATCCGCGACTCCTCGCCCTCCGGCGGGAGGAAGCGCGAGTAGTACTCGGCCGGCACGTCGGGCACCGCGTCGGCGAGCGGCTGGAGCCAGTCCGGGAGCGCCATCAGACCCCGAGGTGCTTCGTGATCTGGGCGCGCAGCTCGGCCGCGGTCAGCTCGCCGACGTGGACGTTCTTGACCAGCCCGTCGGCCCCGACGAGGACGGTCGTGGGGAGGCTGCGGGCGTTGACCGAGCGCTTGATGCGCTCGTCCTTGTCGAAGACGTTGGCGTAGGTGATGGCGGCGTTCTGGATCGCGACGCGGGCAGGGCGTTCGAAGTCCTTCGTGTCCACCCCGAGGAAGCGCACCTTGTCGCCGAGCTCGCGGTGCACCTTCTGGAACTCCGGCATCTCCGTCCTGCAAGGGAAGCACCAGGAGCCCCAGAGGTTGACGACCGTCGGCACCTTGCCGAGCGCGCGCATCCGCACCTCGCCCTCGTGGCCGAGGCAGGGCAGCGTGACGTCGGCCAGCCGCCTGCCCTTCGTCGGCTCCTCTGCCCGGGTGAGCAGCGTCTCGGGGGCAGGGCAGGCGTCGATGGCGATCATCGGCAACGGGTCGTCGCCGTCGGGCGGCTCCTTGCCGCCGCCGTCGGTGCAGGCGGTCAGGGCGAGTACGGCCGCCGCGGCGGCGAGCAGTGCGCGCCTCATCCCGTACCCCTCGACGGGCACCAGCGGGCGATGCCGCACGCGCCGCAGTCGGGCTTGCGGGCGTAGCAGCAGCGCCTGCCGTGCCAGATCAGCCGGTGCGACAGGATCGTCCACTCGCTCTTGGGGACGAGCGGCATGACGGCGAACTCGACCTTGACCGGGTCGGTCTCCTGGGTCCAGTCGAGGCGGCGTACGAGCCGGCCGAAGTGGGTGTCGACCGTGAGGCCGGGGACGCCGAACGCGTTGCCGAGGATGACGTTGGCGGTCTTGCGGCCGATGCCGGGCAGCTTGACCAGGTCGTCCAGCTTCCGCGGGACCTCGCCGTGGTGGCGTTCGACCAGGGCCTGGCCCAGGCCCGTGATGGAGGCGGCCTTGTTCCGGAAGAAGCCGGTGGACTTGATGATCGTCTCGAGCTCGGCGCGGTCGGCCTCGGCGTAGTCCTTCGCGGTCGGGTACTTCGCGAAGAGCGTGGGCGTGACCAGGTTGACGCGTGCGTCCGTGCACTGGGCCGAGAGGATCGTCGCGACGGCCAGCTCCAGCGGGGTCGAGAAGTCCAGCTCGCAGTGCGCGTCGGGGTAGATGCGGCCGAGCTCGCGGTTGATCGTGCGGGCGCGCCGGGTGCGCGCCAGCGGCGTCTCCGCGACCGTTCTCGGCATGGGCAGAGCCTACGGGCTGCCGCCCGCCCACCGCCCCGCCGGCCCGTGCCTGCCCACCCCCGCCGGGTGTGGTTACTGGTGAGTAGCGACGTCGTGGCTCACCAGTTCCCGCGTGGCGCCCGTCGCTACTCACCAGTAACCAGGAGAGGGCGGCTCAAGCAATCGCGGGTTCCTGACGATGGCCTCCGTATCCGGTTACTCAGAGTGACGACGAGGTGCGTGCGTGGAGAAGCAGCGCAGGGCCATCGGGGTCCCCGAGCGGAGCGCGGAGTTCGCGCACCTGCCGCTCCTGGGGCTTCGCCAGTACCGCAAGGCGCTGACCCAGGAGGAGAGCCGCGTGTCGTACTGGCGGCGGATCATCCAGGCGCGCCTGGACGTCGTACGGACGCTCGGCGGGGTCACCGGACCCGACGTCGACGCGCTGCGGCCGGTCCTCGGCGCGGCTCGCGTCGGCGCGGCGCGCAACGCCCTCCTCGAGATCGTTCCCGTCGACGACATCCCGCCGCTCCCCAACCTGGAGTCGCTCTGGTCGCGCGACCCGCGTCCCGGCGACGAGGCGCACAACGAGACGTTGATGGCGGAGCTGGCGAAGGCCGAGGCGCAGCTGTCGGCGTACCGCGCGGCCCTGCACCGCCGCCTGTCGGCCGCGACGACCGAGCTCATCGCCCGCTACCGCGAGGAGCCCTCCCTCTGCCTGTCCGCGCTCCCGCTCCCGCGCCCGAAGGCCGAGTCCAACACGGCGTAGGTCAGGGGTCATCTGCGCAACCCGGAGCCTTTTCCATCCTGGCTCGCGCTGGGCCTGGATCGTGCTGGGCAGGAGCCCCTTTGGCGCTGGACCACCACAAGAACGGCGGTCAACCCCGGACGAGCGGCGCCCGCGCACCCGCGCCGGCCCAACCCTGCAGCCCAGCAGCCGGCCTCACGCGTAGTGATCTTCAAAGAACGGCTGAGGCCGGCGCCCACCACGCCGTCAGGATGGACAAGGCTCCCGGTTGCGCCCCGTGCGGCGAAAAAGCGCAAAACGCACCCCGAATGCCTCAGCGCGCCCCCGCCTCTCCGGCTGAACGATCACCTGTGTCCGCTCAGCGGCCATCACCTGGCACGGCCAGCGCCGTGCGTACGAGGGGACACGGGTGATCGTTTGGGCCTTACGGGTCACCGGGCGGCGAGTGCTCGCGCGCGCCGAGTTCCAGCCGAACGGACAGCAGGCGCGCGAGCGTCACGGAGAAGAGCAGCCAGGAGGCACCGCCCCACAAGGTGCACCTTGTCATTCAGCCCCCGACTGACAAGGTAGAACTTGTCGTTCGTGCTCAGACAGGGTCGCGGAGGATCGGGCAGGACATGCAGCGCGGGCCGCCGCGGCCCGTGCCCAGCTCCGACCCCGCGATCGCCACGACCTCGATGCCCTGCGCCTCGAGGACGGCGTTCGTCTCGGTGTTGCGCTCGTACGCCACGCAGACCCGCGGCGCGATGGCGAGCGTGTTGTTGCCGTCGTCCCACTGCTCGCGTTCGGCGGTGACGGGGTCGAGGCCGGTGTCGATGACGTTCAGCGCGTCGATGCCCATGGCCTTCGCCGCCGCCACGAGGAACGGCTCCGGCCCGCCGACCTCCAGCGCGCCGTCCTCCCCCGGCGTGATGACGAGCGCCTCGAGCTCGTGCGCCATCGGCGGGTACATGACGACCTGGTCGACGTCGACCATCGTGCAGATCGTGTCGAGGTGCATGGTCGCCCGCTCCTGCCGGATCGGCACCGCGAGCACGATCTCCGCGGCCCCCATCGCGAACGCCCGCATCGCCAGCGCCTCCACGCCCGCCGGCTTGGTCCGCTGCCCGACCCCGATGGCGAGTACGCCTGGTGCGAGCGCCAGCACGTCGCCGCCCTCGAACCACGCCTCGGTCCGGGAGCCGCCGTACAGCAGCGGGGTGCCGGCGAAGCGCGGGTGGTGCTTGTAGATCGCGCCGGTCAACGACACCTCGCGCCGCCGCGCGCGCATCGAGGGCCGGGTCACCGCGACGGCGCCGTCGACCCAGACCGACGAGTCGCGGGTGAAGAGGAGGTTCGGCAACGGCGGGATGACGAAGTCGTGCGTGCCGAGCAGCCCGTACACGACGCCGATGCCGCCGGTGACCTCCTCGTGCGCCAGGCCGCCGATGACGACGTCCGCGAGGTCCTCGGGGTGCAGCCCGCGCAGGTGGTCGGTGAGGCACATGGTCAGCGTCGGGCCGACGTCCCACGGCGGCAGCGCCGAGGAGATGAGCTCCTCGCGCGCGTCCTCGTCGTCCAACGTCTCGACGAGCAGGTCGCGCACGTACAGCACCTCGACGTCCCGGTCGCGCAGCGCCTGCGCGAACGCGTCGTGCTCCTCCTGCGCGCGCCCCACCCACGGGATGCCGTCGAAGAGCAGGTCGGCGTTGTTGCGCGGCGTGAGCCGCTTGAGCTCGTTGCCAGGCCGGTGCAGCAGAACGGTCCGCAGCCGACCGACCTCGGTGGTGACGCTGTGCGTGTACGTCATGGTGCCGCCCAGCGTACTTTCGCTGAATGCCAGAGCGTCGCCGGGGCCTCGCCAGCACCCGCCGCCTCGAACGCGCCACCGGCCGCCTCTCCACCGCGGCCGTCGCCCGCATGGGCAACGAGCTGGCGTGGTTCCCCGAGCTGCCGGCCGAGCACCGCGCGGCCGTCGGCATGGTCGCGCAGGCCGGCATCGCGGCGTTCGTCGCGTGGCTGAAGCGCCCCGACACGCAGCTCACCGGCGCGGTCTTCGGCGTCGCGCCGCGCGAGCTGGCCCGCGTGGTGTCGTTGCAGCAGACCGTCGAGCTGGTCCGCATCACGGTCGACACCGTCGAGTCGAATGTCCCCGACCTCGCCGCCCCCGGCGAGGAGCGCGCGCTGCACGACGCGGTGCTGCGGTTCTCGCGAGAGGTGGCGTTCGCGGCGGCCCATGTCTACGCCACCGCCGCCGAGGAACGCGGTGCCTGGCACGCCCGCCTCCGCGCCCTCCTCATCGACGCGCTGCTGCGCGGGGACGAGTCGGATGCGTTGCGCGCCAGGGCTTCCGCGCTCGGCTGGACCGACCGTACGGAGGTCACCGTCGTCGTCGGCGCCGCCCCTGACGGCGACCCGGAGCACGTCCTCGACGACGCCGAACGCCACGCCCGCGGCGCCGGCCTGGAAGCCCTCGCGGGGCTCCAGGGCGACCGCCTCGTGCTCGTCGTCACGGCCGACGACCTCGCGCGGGTGGCGGGCGTCGTCGTGGCGTTCGGCAAGGGTCCCGTCGTCGTGGGACCTGTCTGCTCGGACATCGGCGCGGCCCGTGACTCCGCCGCCGCCGCGCTCGCCGGCCTGCGCGTCGCGAACGCCTGGCCCGACGCCCCGCGACCCGTCGACGCCGACGCCCTGCTGCCCGAGCGCGCCCTCGACGGCGACGCCGCAGCGTGCGTCGCGCTGGCGGACATCTACAACACCCTCGACGGAACGCTGCGCGACACCGTGACGACGTACCTCGGCGCGGGCGGGTCGATCGAGGCGACGGCGCGGGCGATGTTCCTGCACGCCAACACCGTGCGGTACCGGCTGCGCAAGGCCGTCGAGACGTCGGGCGTGCCGGTGACGGAGCCGCGCGGGGCGTTCGTCATGCAGGTCGCGGCCGCGCTCGGGCGCCTCGGGGACTCCGGCTGACCCAGCCGGTTACTTGTAGGAACCCGACAAACCTCGTCCGTGAGGTTGGTGCGTGTCCCCCGTCGCCCCGGGTGGGTCCCGCAGGCAAGGGTGGAGAACGTGCTCGCCATCGCGGCGCCCGGACAGGGCGCGCAGACTCCCGGCTTCCTCGCTCCGTGGCTCGACCTCCCCGAGGTCGCCCGGCGGCTGCGCTGGGCGTCCGCCGTCGTCGGCCGCGACCTCGTCGCGCTCGGCACGACCGGCACCGAGGACGAGATCCGCGACACCGCGGCCTGCCAGCCGCTGCTCGTCGCGACCGGCATCGCCGTCGGCCGCGAGCTGCTCGGCGACGAGGCCGTCGCCCCCTGGTACGCGGGCCACTCCGTCGGCGAGCTGACCGCCGCCGCGCTGGCCGGCGCCATCACCGACGAGACCGCGCTGGTCCTCGCGCGGGAGCGCGGCGCCGCGATGGCGACCGCCGCCGCCGAACGCCCCACCGGCATGAGCGCGGTCCTCGGCGGCGCGATCGAGAAGGTCGAGGCCGCGGTCGCCGAGGCCGGTCTCGAGATCGCGAACCACAACGGTGCGGGCCAGGTCGTCGCCGCCGGCGACCTCGAAGCCCTCGCCACCCTGCCCGCGCGGCTCGACGGCATCGCTCGCGTGCTGCCGTTGAAGGTCGCGGGGGCCTTTCACACGTCGGCCATGGCGTCCGCGCAGGAGCGCCTGGCCGCGCTGGCGGGTTCGGCTCCCCCGGCCGACCCCGCTGGGCGTCTGGTGTCCAACGCCGACGGCGCGCTCGTCGCCACCGGCGCGGACTTCCTGGCGCGCTTCGTACGCCAGGTCACCTCGCCCGTACGGTGGGACCTCTGCATGGCGTCGTTGCACGAGTCAGGCGTCACCGCCGTGATCGAGCTGCCGCCCGCGGGCACGCTCACGGGTCTCGTCAAGCGCGAACTGCGCGAGGCCACGGCGGTCGCGCTGCGCACGCCGGACGACCTGCCCGCCGCGCGCCGCGCGGTCGCCGAGCACGCCGAGACGTACGTCGGGCACGAGCCCGCCTGGCGGGTCGTCGTGGCGCCGGGCGCGGGGACGTTCATCCCGAGCACCGCCGAGCGCTTCGCGGCCGGTGCGCCGCTGGGCACCGTCACCGGACGCCGCGAGACCACCGAGGTCGTGGCGCCGTACGGCGGCGTCGTCGTCGAGTGGCTCGCGCTCGCCGGCGACCCGGTGAAGCCGGGCCAGCCGCTCGTCCGCCTCCACCCCCTCGGTGCCGCGTGACGGGGGTGGCACGCGGGCCAGCGCCGTCGCGAGCGGCGTCCGGCGCGGTGGATCGCAAGGCGGAGGAGGAGGTGATAGCAGCGCTATCGCCTCGTCCGACAACGCAGCGAGTCGCCGTGCAGGGCGTCGCGCAGCAGGCGAGTGGCCCGCGTGCCACCCCCTTAGGCGCGCGCCTGCTGGCGTTCGGGGACTACAGACCATCGCGGATCGTCACCAACGACGACCTCGTCGCGGACACGAACGACGCCTGGGTACGCGAGCGCACCGGCATCGTGACCCGCCGCTACGCGAGCGACTCCGACACCGTCGTGTCCATGGCGGTCGCGGCCGGCGCCAAGGCGCTCGCGACCGCGGGCGTCGAGCCGGACCTCGTCCTGCTCGCGTCGTGCTCGCTGACGACGCCGGTCCCCGGCGGTGCCGCGTCCGTCGCCTCCGCCCTCGGTACGACGGCCGGCGCGGTCGACGTCAACGCCGCCTGCGCCGGCTTCTGCTACGCCATCTCCTGGGCCTCCGACGCGATCCGCGCGGGCAGCGCGCGGCACGTCCTCGTCGTCGGCTCCGAACGCCTCACCACGTGGCTCGACCCGCTGGACCGCGGCACCGCGATCATCTTCGGCGACGGCGCCGGGGCGGCGGTCGTCGGGCCGTCGGACGAGCAGGGCATCGGCCCCGTCGTGTGGGGCAGCGACGGCACGAAGGCCGACGCGATCCGCATCCCCGAGGACGGCGACGCGCTGACGATGGACGGGCCCGGCGTGTTCCGCTGGGCCACCACGCGGGTCGCCGACGTAGCGCGAAAGGCCTGCGCCGCAGCGGGTCTGGCACCGTCGGACGTGGCGTGGTTCGTGCCGCACCAGGCCAACCTGCGCATCGTCGACTCGCTCGCACGGCAGCTCGGCATCGCCGACGACCGGGTCGCGCGCGACATCGTCGACATGGGCAACACGTCCGGCGCCTCCATCCCGCTCGCCGTCTGCAGGCTGCTCGACGAGGGCCGCGTGGCATCCGGCGACCCGATGCTGCTCGTCGCGTTCGGCGCCGGGCTCACCTACGCCGCCCAGGTGGTGACAGCCCCATGAGAACGATCCTGGTCACCGGCTCGTCCGGCTACCTCGGGCAGGCGATCGTCGCCGCGCTCGCAGGCCCCGACACGCACGTCGTCTGCCACTACCGGAGCGACCTCGCGGGCGCCGAGAAGGCCGCCGCGGCCGCGCAGGAGCGCGGCGCGACGACGACGCTCGTCCAGGCCGACCTCACGTCCCGCGAGGCGCCTACGACGCTGCTCGAGGCTTGCGGCGACACCCCCGACGTCCTCGTCTGCAACGCCGGCTCCACCGCCGACGGCCTCTCGATGCTCATGAGCGACGAGGCGTTCGACTCGGTGCTCGACGCGAACCTCGGCTCCGCGTTCCGCTGCGCGCGGGCCGTGCTGCGGCCGATGCTGCGGCGTCGTTCGGGCCGGGTGGTCTTCGTGTCCAGCGTCGCGGGGCTGCTCGGCAACGCGGGCCAGGCCAACTACTCCGCCGCCAAGGCCGGCCTCGGCGGGCTTGCCCGCGCGATGGCCCGCGAGGTGGCGCCGCGCGGCATCACCGTCAACGTCGTCGCCCCCGGCGTCCTCGACGGCGGCCTCGCCGGAGACCTGCCCGAGGGCGCGCTCGACGCGTCCATCCCGATGAAGCGCCGCGGTACGGCGGACGAGGTCGCGGCTGCTGTCGCGTTCCTCGCGAGCGACGCGGCGTCGTACGTCACTGGTTCGACCCTGGCCGTCGACGGCGGCCTGGCCATGCGATGAAGGAGACCCCCATGCCCGAGAACGACATCCTCACCGGCCTCGCCGAGATCGTGAACGACATCACCGGCATCAGGACGGAGCAGATCCAGCCCGGCGCGTCGTTCGTCGACGACCTCGACATCGACTCGCTGTCCATGGTCGAGGTCGCGGTGGCGGCCGAGGAGAAGTTCGGCGTCCGCATCCCCGACGAGTCGCTCGCGAAGCTGAAGACCGTGGGCGACGCGGTGTCGTTCATCTCCAAGGCCACGAGCGTGCCTGCGTGAGAGTGCTCATCACCGGTGTCGGGGCGGTGACGCCGCTCGGCGACACCGCTGCCGAGACCTGGGCGGCGCTGCTCGCCGGCGAGTCGGGGGTCGGGTTGCTCGACTACCCCGACCTGCCGGTACGCCTCGGCGCCGTCCTCAAGACCGACCCCGCCGAACGCCTCGACCGCGTCGAGGGCCGCAACCTCGACCGGTCGCAGCGCGTGGCCCTGCTGGCCGCGCGTGAGGCGTGGGCCGACGCGGGCTCCCCTGACGTCGAGCCGACCCGGCTCGCGGTCGTCGTGGGCACCGGCATCGGCGGCGCGATCACGCTGCTCGACCAGTGGGACACGTTGCGGGAGAAGGGTTCCCGGCGGGTCTCGCCGTTCACCGTGCCGATGCTCATGCCCAACGGCCCAGCCGGCCTGATCGGCCTGGAGCTCGGCGCGCAGGGCGCTGTGCGCTCCACGGTGTCGGCCTGCGCGAGCGGTGCCGACGCGATCGCGCTGGCGTACGACACGATCCGGTCGGGCCAGGCCGACGTCGTCGTGGCGGGCGGCACG
Organism: Frankiaceae bacterium; assembly: GCA_035556555.1. Lineage (GTDB taxonomy): Bacteria > Actinomycetota > Actinomycetes > BP-191 > BP-191 > BP-191. The sequence continues at coordinate 53,843 of DATMES010000033.1, read as the reverse complement.
GAGGCGTGCATCCACCCGCTGCCGCTCGCGGGCTTCGCGCAGATGCGCGCGCTGTCGACGCGGCACGACGACCCACAGGCCGCCTCGCGGCCGTTCGACGCGGACCGCGACGGGTTCGTCATGGGCGAGGGCGCCGGCATCGTCGTGCTGGAGTCCGAGACGCACGCCGCGGCGCGGCGCGCGCACGTCTACGCGGAGCTGGCCGGCGTCGGCGTCACGGCCGACAGCCACCACATCACCGCGCCCGAACCGACCGGCGCGGGGGCCGCGCGGGCGATGCGCCTCGCGCTGGCGTCCGCCGGTCTCGCCGAGGTCGGCTACGTCAACGCGCACGCCACCTCCACCCCCGTCGGCGACGTGGCCGAGGCGTCCGCGATCCGTACGGTCTGCGGCGCCGTACCGGTGTCCGCGACGAAGTCGATGACCGGGCACCTGCTCGGCGCGGCCGGTGCCGTCGAGGCGATCGTCACGGCGCTGACGATCCGCGACGGCGTCATCCACCCGACCCGCAACTACGAGAAGCCCGACGAGCAGTGCGACGTCGACTGCGTTCCCGAGGGCGCGCGCCGCGTCGCCGTCGAGGCCGCGCTGTCGAACTCGTTCGGCTTCGGCGGGCACAACGTCTCGCTCGCGTTCAGGAAGGTCTGACATGGCTTGGGCACTCGTCACCGGGGGATCCGGGGACATCGGCCGCGCGGTCTGCCTGCGACTGGCGCGCGAGGGGTACGACGTCGCGCTGACGACGTTCCGCGCCGTCGAGGCGGCCGAGGAGGTCGCGGAGAAGGTCCGCGCCGAGGGACGCGAGGCGCGCGTGCTGCGCTGTCACCTCGGTCGTTCGGGCGCAGCCGAGACCCTGGCCGAGGAGTGCGGTCCCGTGGACGTGCTCATCTCCAACGCCGCCTCGGGCGTGCTGAAGCCCGTGGGCGAGCTGGACGAGCGGGCGTTCGACTGGTCGATGGGCGTCAACGCGCGCCCGCTGCTCACCTTGGTGTCGCGGCTGCGACCGAGGGCCGCCGTCGCGATGTCGTCGCCGGGGTCGACGCGGGTGCTGCCGGCGTACGCCGCGGTGGGCGCGTCCAAGGCGGCGCTGGAGGCGCTCGTGCGCTACCTCGCCGTCGAGCTGGCGCCCGCGACGCGGGTCAACGCGATCTCCGCCGGCGTCGTGGACACGCGCGCGCTGACGCACTTCCCCGACCGCGAGGCGATGCTGGCCGACGCCGCTGCGCGGACTCCCGCGGGACGGCTCGTGACGCCCGACGACGTGGCCGCGTCGGTCGCGTGGCTGGTGTCGGACCAGGCGTCGATGGTCACGGGCCACACGCTCGTGCTCGACGGCGGATGGAGCCTGACGGCATGACGGTGACCGCCGCTCCCGCTGTGAAGCCGAAGCCCGCCTCCGCCGTCTCGCGGCTGACGGCGCTGCTGGACGAGGGGTCGTTCGTCTCGCGGCAGTCGTTGAAGACGGGCATCGCGTCGAAGGTCTCCGGCGACGGGGTCGTCGCGGGGCTGGGCACGATCGGCGGCGTGCCGGTGGCGGCGTTCTGCACGGACGCGGCCGTCATGGGCGGCGCGCTCGGAGCCGCTGGGTGCCTGGGCATCGCGGCGCTCATCGACGAGGCCGTACGGCGTGGTGTGCCGGTCGTGGGGCTGTGGCACAGCGGCGGCGCGCGGCTGCAGGAGGGCGTGGCGTCGCTGGACGGCGTGGGGTACGTGTTCGCGGCGATGACCCGTGCGTCGGGCAAGGTGCCGCAGGTGTCGGTCGTGCTGGGGCCGTGCGCGGGCGGGGCGGCGTACGGGCCCGCGCTGACCGACGTCGTCGTCATGGCGCCGGAGGGGCGGGTCTTCGTGACCGGGCCCGACGTCATCAAGCAGGTGACCGGCGAGTCCGTGGACATGGTGCGGCTCGGCGGGCCCGACCCGCACGGGCGGCGTTCCGGCGTGGTCGCGGTGGTGGCGGACTCGGAGGCGCACGCGCTGACGTGCGCGCGGGACCTGGTGACGTTGCTGGGTTCGCAGGGATCCGTGGATCTGCCGTCGTGCTCGGACGACGTGGACCTGGACGACCTGCTGCCCGAGTCGGCGCGGCGGGCGTACGACGTCCGGCCCGTCGTCTCGCGGCTGCTCGACGCGGGCTCCGCTTTGGAGCTGCACGCGGGCTGGGCGGCCAACATCACGACGACGCTCGGCCGGCTCGGCGGGCGGACCGTGGGCGTGCTGGCGAACAACCCGCTGCGGCTCGGCGGCTGCCTCGACACGGTGTCGGCGGAGAAGGCGGCGCGGTTCGTACGGATGTGCGACGCGTTCGGCGTGCCGCTGGCCGTGCTCGTGGACGTGCCCGGCTACCTGCCGGGCGTGGACCAGGAGTGGGACGGCGTCGTACGGCGGGGGGCGAAGCTGCTGCACGCGTTCGCGGAGGCGGTCGTGCCCCGGGTGACGGTGGTGACGCGGAAGGCGTACGGCGGGGCGTACATCGCGATGAACTCACGGTCGCTGGGCGCGACCGCGGTCTACGCGTGGCCCGACGCGGAGCTCGCGGTCATGGGACCCGAGGCGGCCGTCGGCATCCTGCACAAGCGGGCGCTGGCGGCGGCGCCGGAGGGTCAGCGCGGCGTGCTCACCGCGCAGCTCGCGGCCGAGCACCGGTCGATCGCGGCGGGCGTGGGCAACGCGGGGGCGTACGGCGTCATCGACGCGGTGATCCCGCGCGCCACGACGCGCCGGGTGCTGGCGACGGAGATCGCCCACGCCCCGGCGCGGAGAGGCGCGCACGGCAACATCCCGCTGTAGTTCGCCCGTCAGGTCCCGAACTTGGGATGCGTGGCGATCCCTGCGGTGCTCAGCGGCATCCCAGGCTGGGAGTGCGCTACGCCGCGGCGGTCGAGGCTCCGGACAGCTCGCGCCAGATCGCGTCGAAGAACGCCGCGTTGACCGACGAACGCCACAGCGCGCCCCGCAGGATCCGCTCGGCCCACTCGGGCCGCTCCGACACCACCGGCTCGATCGCGTTGTCGAGCCAGTCCTTGCCGTGCCGCGGGTCGACCTCGGCGTGCTCGACGTAGAACGGGTACGCCTCCTCCGGCGCCCCCAGCCTGTCGAACGCCGCCAGCACCTTGCGGCACCGCGGCCCGGCCTGCAGCTCGATGAGCCCGAGCGCGCCGAGCATCTCCGGCTGCAGCCAGTGGTTCGTGGACAGCAGGCCGCCGAGCGCGGCGCGCTCCAGCGCGGCCTCTGGCTGGGACGACAAGGGAATCCGCGGCATGTCGATGGCCGCCACGAGCCTGTCGTGCAACGCCGTGTGCACGGCCTCCAGCGAGCCGTTGCCCATCTCGTCCCAGTAGTTCTGCCCGAGCTCGAGCTTGGCGCGACCGGTGAGGCCGACCTGGCACATCGCGACGAGGTCGTCGAAGCCGCCGTCGGGCCCGCCCTCGAGGGCGAGGAACCGTACGACCTCCGGCCACGACGCGGAGCGCGCCACCCACTCGTACGCCTCGGGCAGCCGGTCGCGCGCGGCCAGCGCGCGCATGCCGGCCACGACGTCACCGGAGACAAGCGGGTCCGAGAGACCAGAGAGCTCAGCGAGCCACTCCGACTCCAGCGCCCACTTCAACGTCGCGATCATCGGATGCTCGCCATGGCGCGAGGAGTCCGACACCGCGCCGAGGCGCAGGTCGTAGATGCGCAGCAGCGTGAGGAAGCGGTCGCGACGGTCGAGCGGATCGGCGGACAGGCCGGCGAGACACCCCGTGGTGAGCGCACGGTCAAGGCGCTCGGCAAGTGAAGCCATGCTCACTAGTTGCCCGAGCAACCTCAGAACGAAACGACGTAGGGTTCCGCCCCATGGGACTCATGGACGGCAAGGTCGCGATCGTCACCGGCGCGGGGCGCGGCATCGGCCGCGGCGAGGCGCTCCTCCTCGCACAGGAAGGCGCCCGCGTCGTCGTCAACGAGCTCGACGCCGAGGCAGGCCAGGCCGTCGTCGACGACATCGCGAAGGCGGGCGGCGAGGCGGCGCTCAGCACCGACGACTGCTCCGACTACGACGGCGCGAAAGCACTGGTGCAGCAGGCGATCGACACGTACGGCGGCCTCGACGCGCTGGTCAACAACGCCGGCATCCTGCGCGACCGCACGATCGCCAAGATGACGCCCGACGAGTGGGACGCCGTCGTCAAGGTGCACCTGCGCGGTCACTACGCGCCGACGCACCACGCGTTCGGCTGGTGGAAGGACAACGGCAAGCCGGGCCACGTCGTCTGCACCGCGAGCACGTCGGGCCTGCTCGGCAACTTCGGGCAGGCCAACTACGGCGCCGCGAAGGCCGGCATCGCGGCGTTCGCCACGATCGGGGCGATGGAGATGTGGCGCTACAACGTCACCGTCAACGCCATCGCCCCCGCCGCGCGCACCCGCATGACGGAGGGCGCGTACGGCGCCATCGAGACCGGCGGCGACTTCGACTTCTGGCACCCCGACAACGTCGCGCCGATGGTCGTCTACCTCTGCAGCGACGCGTCGAGCCACATCAGCGGCAAGGTGTTCGGCGTGCAGGGCAACGTCGTCGAGCTCTACCAGCCGTGGACGTCGTTCGGCGAGATCGTCAACGAGTCCGGGCGCTGGGAGCCGGCGGACCTCGTCGACAAGGTGGACGGCCTGTTCGACGGCTTCCCCATCGCCAAGGAGGCCACGAACGGCATGGCGCGGCTGCGCTACACGATGACGCAGCGGTCCTAGGAGACCGCGATCGCGTCGAGGTACGCCGTCGCCGACGGGCCCTCGAACGCCTTGCGCGCCAGCGTGTCGTCGCCCACCACGACCCGCAGCACGTGCTCGCCCGCGCTCATCGTGCCCTCGTACAGCACCCGCCGCTGCGCCGTCGTCTCGGCGTACGTGTCCACCACGGCGACGAGCACGCCGTCGAGGTAGACGGTCAGCGGCGCGAGGTCGGGGCCGCGGGTGCCGATGAGCGCGTACGACGTCCCCGTCACCGGCAGCGTCACCGACGCGCCCTCCGACGCGGACGCGACCGACCCGAGCCAAGACCCGGCCACGGAGTCGGACGACCACGTGCCGGAGAACGACAGCGACACGTCGGTGTCGTCGCGCGGCACGACGATGCGCCGCGGCGTCGTCCACGCGCCGACGTGGCCGGCGCGGTCCACCGCGCGGACCTTCACCTGGTGCGCGCCCGCGCCGCTGAACGACAGCCGCGTCGAGGAGACCTTCGCGGGCGTGGACCACGACGTCGCGCCGGGCGCGAGACGGGAGATCTGCGCGTACGCCACGCCGGAGCCCGGCGACGGGTCGGCGAACGACATGCCTACGACCGCCGTACGGTCGGTGGAGGCGTCGGTGACGTACTCCGGCGCGGACGTGATGCGCGCGGTCGGCGCCTTCGCGGGGTGCAGCGTCCACGTCGAGGAGGCACGGCCGCCGAGAGACGTGGCGCCGTCCACCACAGGCACGAAGCGCTCGTACGTCTCCACGGTCGACGAGGGGTTGCGCGCCTTCACCGCGAACGTGAACTTCCCCACCGCGCCGGTCGGCGTCGTGGCGGAGAGGATGTTCGGTCGCGAGGACGTACGCCACGACGGGTGGTAGAGCCGCGAGCCGCGGCCGACGGGGTAGGTCGACAGCGAGACGCGCGACCCCCACGTCTGCCAGCCGAGGTTGCGCGCGTAGAAGACGGCGGACGCGATCTGGTCGCCCTCGAGCGCGCGCCCCGCCGACATCCGCGAGGCTCCCGCGAGCCAGTCGGCGCGCGTCACGGCGTGCGTGAAGCGGCCCAGCGTCGAGACCCACGTGCCGTCGGTGCGCGCGACGTACGAGTGCCCGCTCTGCGGCGAGTAGCCGCGGACGACGTTGCGCGGGTTGGCGACGGCGACCGGCACGACCCACGGCCGCGTCTCGGACGGCGGCGTGACGATCGACGCGAAGACCTTGTCGGCGTACGTCATCGCGTAGTAGCCGGAGCCGATGTAGCGGTAGACGGCGCGGTACCAGTTCTCGCCGACGCGCCGGTCGTCGGCGCCCAGCGACGACGGCACGTTGGCGCTCGACGCGGACATCTTCGCGGCGAGCACCTGGGCGCCGGCGTCGATGTTGTAGCGGTAGTCGGTGGCGAGCCTGTCGGCGTCGAAACCGCCCGACGCGAGCACCTGCATGACGCCGAGCGCGCACATGCCGGAGACGACCACGCGGCCGTCCGAGTAGAACTGCCGCCAGCGCGACTCGTGCCACGCGATGGCCTTGAGGACGTACGGCGGGACCTGCCGTCGGGCGGCCGCGCGGTCGATCTCCGCGTTGATCGCCGCCATGCCGGGGTCGGTGCCGCGGGCGCCGCCGCCCGCGCATGCGGCCTGCGAGGGGAGGGCCAGGAAACCGGACAGAACGAGCGAAACCGCCACAGTCAGCCGTAGGCGCATGAGTCCCGGTCTTCTCCCCTGACGCCGGGGGTCCTGCAAACTACCCGAATGTCGTTCTACGAACAGGCGCTGCCGCACAGCGTCGGCAACAACGGCCACGTCGTACGCGTGGGCGACACCGTGCGCCGCCCGGTCGGGCCGCACACGCCCGCGGTGCACGCGTTCCTGCGGCACCTCGAACGCACCGGGTTCGCGGGCGCGCCGCGCGTGCTCGGCTTCGACGAGCAGGGCCGCGAGGTGCTGACGTACCTCCCCGGCGACGTGCCCGGCAGCGACGAGCCCTGGGCGGCCACGGACGAGGCGCTGCTGTCGGTCGTCGCGCTGGTGCGCGAGCTGCACGAGGCCGCGCGCGGCTTCGTCCCGCCGGACGACGCCGAGTGGGGGTGGCCGGCAGCACCGGAGCACCGGAGCGACCTCGTCGGCCACAACGACTACTGCCGCGACAACGTCGTGTTCCGCGAAGGGCGCGCGGTGGCGTTCATCGACTTCGACTGGACCACGACGACGACGCCGGTGTGGGAGCTCGCGAACGTCGTCGCCCACTGGGTCGTACGGATGCCCGGTGACCACGACGCACGGCTGCGGCTGGTGCGCGAGGCGTACCCCGTCGAGGGGCTGGGCGCAGCGATGCTGCGGCGCAACGAGTGGGGCACGACGCTGATCCAGGCGAAGATCGGCGAGGGGCATCCCGGCTTCACCGAGATGTGGCGCAACGGCGGCGAGGAGCGTTCCGCCGCGCTACGCGCCTGGGTCGCGGAGCACGTCCACGACCGATAGCACCGCGACCGCCGCGAACAGCGCCGCCGCGACGAGCCGCACCGCGCGCAACGGCACCACGCGCAGCAGCCCGCGCCCGGTGAACGCCGCCAGCCCCGACACGCACACGAGCGCCAGCCAGGCGCCGACGAAGACCTCCAGCGGCGCCTCGTAGCGCCCCGCGAGCGATGCCGTCGCGAGCTGCGTGAAGTCGCCGAACTCCGCGAGGAACAGCGCCCCGAACGCCACCGCCGCGATCCGCCTCGCCGACGTCGCGACACCCGTCTCCCCGACCGCCTCCGGCTCGTCGCCCGCGCCGCGAAAGGCGAGCCACGCACCGACGAAGAAGAGCAGCGCCGCCACTCCCGACACCACACGATCCGGCAGCAGCGCGAGGAAGCCGCCGACCGTCACGGCCAGCGCGCACTGCACGAAGAACGCCGCCGCCGCGCCCGCCCACACCGGACCCGGCCGGTACCGCGCGGCGAGCACCAGCGACGCGAGCGTCGTCTTGTCCGGCAGCTCGGCCGGGAAGACGACGGCGAACGTCGCGAGCGACACACCAACGCGCATCCCCCCATCCTCCCCGGGCAGGATGGGCGCATGCCGTACGACCTGCCAGCGACCGTGACCGAGATCGAACGCCAGCTCGCCGAGAGCGGCTGGGACCAGCCGCCGAAGCTGTACGCGCTCGTCGAGACCGGCCACCTCCAGGCCAACGAGCCCGCGCTCGCCGACCTGCTCGAGGACAGCGACCCCGAGGGTCTGACGCCGGTCGAGCAGGAGCCGATCGAGACCGACGTGGCGGAGTTCCTCTCCGGCATCGAGTGGCCCGAGTCGGTGGCCGGCTGCGCGCTCGTCAACGAGGTCGTCATGCTCCCCGACGGCGCCGCCCAGGAGCGCCCCGCCGAGGTCGACGAGGAGGCGTGGGCGACAGCGCATCCGGACGCGCGCGACGTACGCCTCGTCGTCGGCGTGCTGCGCGGCGGCGAGCGCGCGTCGGTGCTGCGCATCCGCGGCCGCGAGGGCGCGGAGGACGACCTGCTGGCCGCGCCGGACCTCGTGCCCAACCTCGCGATCGCGCTGCTCGCGACGCTCGGCGAGACGCCCCCCGAGCCGGCCTAGTCCTCGTCCACCTCGAGCGCCAGCGCCTCGTCGGGCGTGAGGACGCGCGGGTCGCCGGGGTACGGCACGAAGCCGTGCACGCCGTACCAGATCGCGCGGTTGAGCAGCTGGTCGGGCGCGGAGTCGGGGACCGAGAAGTCGATCTCGTCGCACGCCTTCGCCCACAGCAGCGGCAGCCCCGACAGCGCGGACAGCGGCGGGTTGACCGCCGGTGGCACGACCGGCTGCACCGGGTCGTACTCCGTCGTCATCGGGTTGTCGGTGAACACGTTGCGCATCGGGGTCGCGAGCAGGTCCACCTGGTTCATCGGCGGCAGGCCGAGGATCTGCTCGATGGTGCGGACCATGTCGACCTGCGTGTAGTACGTGCTGTCGACGAGCCCGCGGCGGGCGTACGGGCTGACGACGAACGCCGCCGTCCGGTGCCCGTCGACGTGGTCGAGCCCGGACTGCGCGTCGTCCTCGACGGCGAAGACCGCGCTCTTGTCCCAGATCGGCGACTTGCTGATCGTCTCGACGATCCGGCCGAACGCGAGGTCGTTGTCGGCGACGTCACCCCTGGGGTCGGGCGCGCCCGGCTTGAGGCCGTGGGTGTGGTCCATCGGCAGCTGGATGATCGACAGGTTGGGGACCGTGTTGGTCGCGACCTGCTTCGCGAACTCGGCGGCGAAGACGTCGGCGCGCACCGAGTCCCTGATCCGCAGGTCGAAGCGCGGGTACTTCCGGACGAGCACCCGGTCCAGTGACGGGATGTCGGAGCGCGTGCCGGACTTGTCCGTCGCGTTCGCGAACTCGCCGTAGACCTTGACCGTCCTGCCGTAGCGCTTGGCGTGCTCCCAGAGGAACGGCGTCGGCGCGTACGCCAGCGCGTCGCCGCCGTCGTACGGGTAGCCGCGGCTCCAGTCGCCGTACGACTCCTCGAGGTAGTCCGTCACGAACGACTGCACCAGCCACTGGTGGCCGTCCGCGGAGACGCTGCCGTTGACGTAGAAGTTGTCGAGCAGCGGGTACTCGGTGGCGAGCTTGTGGTGGTTGGGCGAGACGTTCGCGCCGAAGTGGACCTTGGTCGGGTCGCCGTTGCCGCGCGGGTCGTCGCCGAGGAGCTGGTCGTACGTCCTGTTCTCCTTGATGACGAGGAACACGTGCTTGATGAGGCTCGGCTCGCCGGCGACGTACGGCACGGCCTTCGGCGGGGCGCTGGGGTTCGGCTTCTGAGGGCGCGGCAGCGTGTCCCAGTGGTTGGCGGTGCGCACCGCCGCGGTGCCCGCCGTCAGCGCCTCCGGCGTCGGCCACGGCATGACCGACAGGCTGCCGCGGGTGTCCTTGACGTTGACGCCGCCGGCGCCGATGCCGACCAGCGCCTGGCTCGCGTCGGACGTGACCGCGCCGACGCCCTTGTCGTTGGCGACGACGAGCCGCCGGCCGAGCGGCTCGACGACGACGTCCGACGGGTACCAGCCGGTCGGCAGCAGCCCCTCGACCACGGCGGGTGCACCGCGCCGGTGCCAGCGCAGGACGGCGACGGCGTTGTTGCGGCCGAGCGTGACCGCGATGCGCCGGCTGTCGAGCACGGCCACGGCGTTCGGCGACGACCCGAACGGCGCCCCCGCGAACGGCCGCACCGGCAGGTTGGCCTCCAGCGCGCGACGGCGTACGTCGACCACGGAGACGGTGTCGCTGTTGGCGTTGGCGACGAAGACCCGCGTGCCGCGCACCGCCATGCCCGCGGGGCTGAGCCCCACCCGGACCGACGCGACCGTACGCAGCGCGCGCAGGCTGACGAGCGAGACCGTGCCCGTGGTCGCGGCACCCGACGACCTGTCGGCGACGATCGCGGTGCCGGCGCTGATGTTCGTGGGGTCGCCGGGGCGGGCGCGGCGGCCGCCGCGGTTGGAGACGACGGCGTACGCGCCGGCGATCACGACGGAGTGCGGCGCGTTGCCCACCGCGACCGTCGTGCGGACCTTGCGCGTCGCGGGGTTGATGACCGCGAGCGCGTTCTCCTCGGTCAGCGTGGCGTAGAGGAGCCGCCCGTCGCGGGACAACGCCAGCCCGCCCGGCGTCGAGCGCGTCGCGACGAGCCCGGCGAACGTCAGCGTCCCGTCGGGCGCCACGCCGGCGACGACGACGCCGCGCTTGGTGGACGCGTAGAGCTTGCGTCCGTCGGGCGCGTAGACGATCCCGGTGTACGCCGCGAGGCCCTGCTCGGGGTCGAGCCGTTGCAGCACGGTCCCCGCCGCGAGGTCCACGACGGTGAGCGCCGTGTCCTTGTCGGTGAGCACAGTGGCGGTGCGTCCGTCGGGCCTGATCGCGACGGCGTTGGCCCGCCCGGGGAACTCGACCTGCACGCCGGCCGGGTGGATCTCCTGGTTCGTGGGCAGCACGACGGAGCCGTCGGGACGGCGGCCGACGCGGCGATCCGCGGGGGCGGCGTCCACGCCGAGGGCGGCGGCGAGCGCGGCGGCGCAGGCGAGCGCGGCCACGGCGCGGCGAGCGCCTGGGCGCAAGGCAGACCCCTTCGTCGCTGGTGAGGGCCGGACGGAACGGTTGCGAGAGGGATTCGTCGGACGCGCGTTGTCCCCTGCTGGGAGGAGTCGCGGGAGTAGCCGCGAAGTCTGTTCTTGCTACCTCCCCTCCCGGCCATCCCGGGAGGCCGGTCCCTTTACTGGTGGGGGAAGTCCACTCCTTGCGTTACATCCTGGTGCCGGTCCGTGCGCTCCCGTCTGCCGAGCACGCGGTCTGCGGTGTGCCCGACGACGTGGTGTCGAACGCGCCGCTGAACGGCGACGACGACGGCATCGACGCGCTCGCGCACTGGGTGTCCGCCGCGCGCGCGTCGCTCGACGCCTGCCTCGTCGTGGACGCCGGGGGTACGGTCGCCGGCCTCTCCCCCACGGCCGCCGAGCTGCTCGGCACCGCGGCGACCGGCCTCATCGGCAGGCCGCTCGACGACGTTCTCAACCTCATCGACTTCACCGACGGCGCGCAGGAGGCGCGCGGCGCGGCGCGGCGCATCCCGCCGCTCATCGCGGTCCGCGAGAACTCGTTGAGCCGCGGCATGATGCGCGTCCGCCTCCCCGACGGCGGGCGCCGGATGCTCGACGCCGTCGCCGCGCCGATCCACGACAACGACCGCCGCCCCATCGGCGCCGTGTCGTTCCTCGCCTCGGTCTAGCCTGCCCGGCTCCGCGCCCTTCTTCGAAGATCACCACGCGCGAGACCGGCGCCTGAGCTGCAGAGAACGGGTGGGTGACGCGCAGGCGTCAGCTCACGTCCGGTGTCTCGGGCTGCCTGTTGGGCGGGCGGACGGGCAGCATCGCCTCGGGTGAGCCACGGCGCGGCCCCGCCCAGATCGCGGGCACGGCCTCCACGAAGCGCGCGAGCGCGTACGCCTGTTCCTCGTAGTTGACCCGCCAGCCGCGGAAGTGCGGCCACGCCTCGTCGGGCGTGCGCTCCATCGGGTAGCCGGCGGTCTCCAGCCGCGCGATGCCGACGAGGAAGTCCTCGTACGTCAGCCGCAGCGGCGCGTCGGGACGCGGGTCGTCGTCGTAGCGGATGCCGACGGCGCCGCAGAGGTGCCGCAGGCTGGTGAACCCCATCCGCAGGCACAGGCGCGCCTCGCTCTGCCGCGACGACGGGTTCAGCGCGAGGTGCAGCGCGGCCGAGTCGAGCACCGCGAGCAGGCCGACGATCCACGACCGCAACGGGTCGGGCGAGCGGAACGACATGAGCACCGGGTAGTTGACGTGGCTCTCGGCGACGTCGGCGGCCCACCGCTCCCACTCGGCGTAGAACGCCGGCAGGTTGTCGAGCGTCTGCACGATCTGGTGCCTGGCGAGCACCTCGGGTCCCCACGCGGGGGAGCCCGCCCTGCTCTGCAGCGTCGTGACGAGCGTCTCGCGGCGGTTGAACGCCGCGTACAGCGTCGGCAGGTACGCGATCTGCAGCGCGACGACGACGAGGCCCGTCCCCGCCGCGAAGAAGCCGACGACCGTGGGCAGCAGTCGCGGCGTCGAGACGTTCCCGAGGGTGAACAGCGACGCGCCGGCCTCGCGCAGCGCCTGCGTGTACCCCTGGGCGTTGGCGCCGAGGAACATCAGCGAGAAGCCGCCGAGGAACAGCACCACCCACGCCGCCAGCAGCGCCACGAGCGTCATGGGTCCCGCGCCGACGAGGATCGCGTCCTTGCGCTCGTACGACGAGAAGCGCGACGCCACCCCGTCGAACGCCACCCGCACCAGCCACGTGACCGCCGCCGTCAGGCGCGAGGCGAGCCCGCGCGGGACGACGAGGGTGCGCAGGACGCTCAGCCACGTCGCCAGCACGAGGACCAGCCCGAGGACGAACTCCGCCGGGCGCATCAGCAGTACGCCGGGCACGGCGGCACGGTGCCCTCCCTGTACCGCTGCCCGCGTACCTCGGCGCCCGGCGACTTGTTACCTCCCGCCCGCCACGAGTCGAGGTACGGCCACGGGTGGACCTCGCCGCGGCGTACCCACCACACGCCCGCGCGGGTCGGCCACGAGATGCCGAAGTGCAGGTGCGGCGCGGTGCCGCGCGCGGAGCCCGACGTGCCGAGGTCGCCGAGCCGGGTGCCCGCCTCGACGCGCACGCCGGGCCTGATGCCGGGCGCGACGCGCTTCAGGTGGGACCCGTAGTAGCGCACGCCGTCCACGCCGACGACCGACACGAACAGCCCGCCGCGCTGCGCGCCTCTGTTGGTGGTGGCGTTCCAGTCGTCGCGGTACGACACCTCGTCGACCCGCCCAGTGACCGGCGAGACGTACGCGCAGCCGGCCCTGGCGAAGATGTCGGTCGCCGGGTAGTCGTGGTGCGCGCGGCCGTACGTCGCCGTGCAGCCCGCGACAGGGAACACGTAGTCGAAGCTCGGGGGCGGCGGCGGCTTCTTCGTGCCGAACCTGGGCGACGGCGTGAGCGGCGGGCGTGTCGTCGGCGGAGGTGTCGTCGGCGCCGCCGTCGTGGGCGCGACGGTCGTCGGCGAGGGCGGCGCGGGCGTCGGCGTGGCGCGCGGCGCGGGCTCGGTGCAGCCCGCCATCAGCAGCAGTCCCACGGCGAGCAGGCGCACGCGTCGAAGCCTAGGGCGTGCGTCTCGGCCGCGCGCAGCAGGCGATCCGATTCGAGAGACAGGCCCTACGTCGCGGACAGCGCGGCCCACTGCCGCTGCGCGAGCGTGAGGACGTCGGAGCCGGGCCTTGCGGAGTCGTTCGCGAAGACGAGCAGCACGGCCCGCGCGCCGCTGTGCATGACGACGACCTGCGCGTAGTTGCCGTCGCGGTCCTTCACGGTGTCGGCGAGGCCGCTGCTGCCAGGGACACCCGTCACGGTGAACGGCTCCGGCTCGGCCAGCAGCCGCGCGACCCGGCCGATGCCCTGCGCGTACGACCGCGCGCCCGACTCCGCCTCGAACTCCAGCACGAACGAGTCCACGCGGTCCTTGTCGGCCGTACGCCACGTCCGCGACCACCCGCGCCGGAACCCCAGCGACTCCAGCCCGTCGGCACCGAGCTCCTTCGCGTCGACAGGGGCGCCGGCGTTGACCGGGCGGTACGGCGCGGCCGGCGCGACGAGCAGCGCCGCCAGGCTCTGCTGCTCCGGCGTCACCGCTCGCGGCGGGTCCACCGCGAGGACGTCGGGCTCGCCGGCGCGCAGGTACGCCGCCGTGACGCCGGAGGACAGCACCGCGGACAGCGCCGCGGTGACGGCCGTCGTGAGCCAGGCGGGGTTCACGGCGACATCAGCGCCGCGGCGGCGGCGTTCGCCTCGGCGAGCACGGCCTTGACCGGACGGTCGAGCTTGGCGGCGAGCTCCGCGACGTCGTCGAACTCCGGCACGGCGTTGACGACCTCGCCGTCGAGCCGCGCGACCTTGACGCGGATCTCCGCGCCGTCGGCGAGCGTGACGGTCTCGACGCTGCGTTCGAGCGAGCGCTTGGTCACCTCGCGCTCGCGCAGGCCGATGGTCGACGTCTCGCGGAACAGCACGCGCCGCAGCGCCTCCACGTGCGCGACCGGCGTCAGCACCGACACCGTGACGGCGGGGCGGCCCTTCTTCATGTGGATCGGGGTGAGCCACGCGTCGGACGCGCCCGCGTCGAGCAGCGCGCTGATGACGCCGGGCCACAGCCGCGGGTCGAGGTCGTCGACGTTGGCCTCCAGGACGACCGCCGCGTCGCCCTGGCTCGAGGCGGCGACGGCGTCGCCGACGACGAGGCGGAGGACGTTGGGGACCTCTTCGAGGTCACGGTCGCCCGCGCCCGAGCCGACGGCCGTGACGACCATCTCCGGCATGTCGCCCCACGTCGTCACGACGCCGGCGAGCAGCGCCGCGCCCGTCGGCGTGCAGAGCTCGAACGGCACGCCGCCGCTGTAGACGGGAGCCCCGCGCAGCAGCTCCAGCACCGCGGGCGTCGGCACCGGGATGAGGCCGTGCTCGCCGCGCGTCATGCCCATGCCGGTCGCGACCGGCGAGGCGTGCACCGCGTCGAGGCCGAGGTGGTGCAGCCCCGCGGCGGTGCCGACGATGTCGGCGAACGCGTCGAGCCCGCCGATCTCGTGGAAGTGCACGAGGTCCGGCGACGTCCGGTGGATGCGCGCCTCGGCGAGCGCGAGGCGTTCGAACACCTGCAGCGCCCGCTGCCGTACGGGCAGCGCGAGGGACGCCCCTTCGAGGAGCTGCTTCACGTGCGGCCACGTACGGATGACGGTCGAGCGCGTCACGCGGACGTCGACCTTCGTGGCACCGAGCCCGTGGCGGGTGACCTCGCCGACGGTGATCTCGACGCGCTCGACGCCGAGGGAGTCGACGGCGTCCTGGATGACTTCGACGGGCACGCCGGCATCGACCAGCGCGCCGAGCATCATGTCGCCGGAAGCGCCTGCGAGACAGTGGAACCAGCCGACTCGCGTCATGCGCTGGCCTCGCGCTGAGCACCGGCGCGACGGGCCACGCGCGAGGCGAAGACGCCCGCGCCGAAGCCGTTGTCGATGTTGCAGACGGCCACGCCGGGGGCGCAGGAGTTGAGCATCGCGAGCAGCGCCGCGAGTCCCTCGAACGACGCGCCGTAGCCCACGCTCGTCGGCACCGCGACGACGGGCACACCGACCAGCCCGCCGACCGCCGACGGCAGCGCGCCCTCCATCCCGGCCACGACGACGAGGCAGTCGGCCCGGTCGAGCTGCGCCTGCGCGGCGAGCAGCCGGTGGATGCCGGCGACGCCGACGTCGTTGACCCGCTCGACCCCGGCCCCGAAGACCCGCGCCACGAACGCCGCCTCCCCCGCCACGCGCTCGTCGCTCGTGCCCGCCGTGACGACCGTGACGGTGCCGACGGGACGCGGCAGCGCGCCGACCGCGACGCAGCCGCTCTCGTGCAGCGCGTCGGGCCACTCGTCCGTCACGGCGCGGACGGTCTCGTCGGTCGCTCTCGTCACCAGCGCGGGGCGTGTGCCCGTCAGCGAACGCAGGATCGCCACGACCTGCTCGGGGGTCTTGCCGGCGCCGTACACGACCTCAGGGTCGCCGGTCCGTACGCCCCGGTGCTGGTCCACCCGCGCGAAGCCGAGGTCGGTGAAGCCGCTGGCGGGGAGCGCGGCGATGCGGCTGACGGCGTCGTCGACGGGCGCCTCGCCCGCCGCGACCGCGGTCAGCAGCGCGCGCAGCTCGTTCCTGTCCATGGCTCGCTCAGTTATACGCTCCGGCGA
This sequence comes from Frankiaceae bacterium, assembly GCA_035556555.1. GTDB lineage: Bacteria > Actinomycetota > Actinomycetes > BP-191 > BP-191 > BP-191. The sequence goes on along the minus strand of DATMES010000033.1, from coordinate 37,820 downwards.
TGCTCCTCGACCGGTCAACCGCCGACACCGTCGCCCTGGCGGGCGCGGCACTCGGCGCGCTCGGCGTCGGGCTCGGCACCGTCGCCTGCCTCCAGCTCGTCAAGATGCGCAAGGCGTACAGCGTTCTCCAGGGCAAGGGGAAGCGCGAGGACTTCCTCGGCGCGGTCAACCGCCAGATCGGCGCGGTCGACGGTCTGCGGGGCGAGGTGGCGTCGTTGCAGCAGGGTCTCGCGCAGGTCCGCGCCGACGTCACCGACGCGCTGCGGCACATCGCGGTCGTGCGGTACGACGCGTTCCCCGACATGGGCGGGCGGCTGTCGTTCTCCGCGGCGCTGCTCGACGACGCCGGGGACGGACTGGTGCTGACGAGCATCAACGGCAGGTCGGAGACGCGCACGTACGCCAAGGGCGTCAAGGCGGGCGCGAGCGAGCACCAGCTCTCGCCCGAGGAGGAGCAGGCGATCTCCTTCGCGACGCGCGCGGCGGCGCGGGCGTAGATGCCCGGGATCCCGCCCGGCCGCTTGGGCTACCTCGGCCCTCCTGGCACGTTCTGTGAGGCGGCGCTGCGCACCCTGCCGAACGCCGCGCGGGCCGAGCTCGAGCCGTACGTCTCCGTCCCCGACGCCCTCGACGCCGTACGCCGCGGTGACGTGGCGGCGGCGCTGGTGCCGTTCGAGAACTCCGTCGAGGGGTCCGTCTCCACGACGCTCGACGAGCTCGCGACCGGCGACCCGCTGCACGTGACGGCGGAGGTGCTGCTGCCGGTGACGTTCGACCTGCTGGTGCGGCCCGGGACGTACCTCGCAACGGTGTCGTCCGTGGCGACGCATCCGCACGCCGAGGCGCAGTGCAGGGCGTGGCTGCGTACGACGCTGCCGTCGGCCGTCGTGCACCCGGCGCCGTCCACCGCGGACGCGGCCGCGCGAGTCGCCGAGGGCGCGTACGACGCCGCCATCGCCTCCCCCCTCGCCGCCGACCGCTACGGCCTCGTGGCCGCCGCGAGCGGTGTCGGTGACGCGTCGTCCGCGGTGACCCGCTTCGTCCTCGCGGCGCGGCCCGCCGCCCCCGCGCCGGCGACGGGCGCGGACCGTACGACCGTCGTGGCGTTCATCGCCGACGATCATCCGGGCGCGCTGCTCGAGCTGCTCACGGAGTTCGCGGTACGCGGCGTCAACCTCACGCGTATCGAGTCGCGCCCCACCGGCGCGGGTCTGGGTCGGTACTGCTTCTCCATCGACTGCGAGGGGCATGTGGCGGACGCGCGGGTCGGCGAGGCGCTGTCGGCGCTGCGACGGATCTGCGCGGACGTACGGTTCCTCGGCTCGTACCCGCGCGCCGACGGCTCCGCTCCGGCGCTGCGGCGCGGGGTCGAGGACACCGACTTCTCCGACGCCGCCGCGTGGCTCGCCGCTATACGCGCGGGAAACGTCTGAACCGAACGACCTCCTCGTGAGTCTCTCTGCCATGAGACGACTCGCCGCCCTCGCCCTGATGCTCACCGCGTTGCCGCTGGCGCCCGCGTCCGCGGCCGACCCGCTGCTCACGACGTACGTCGTCGAGCGCACGACGTCCGCCCCCGCGCCGTTGACGATCCGCGGCGGCGCGGGCGCGCACGACGGGGAGTACACGTTCGCCGCCGTCGCGAGCGCGACGTCACGCGGCGGTCGCCTCGTCGCCGCCGAGGGCGCGCTGTTCTTCGGCCTCGCGCCGGACAGCGAGCTCAGTGCGCGTACGCCCGCCGCCGACGTCGAGTGCAAGGACGTCCCCGTCGTGTCCGGTGTCTGCGCCGGGTCGATCACCGGCGGCGGCATCGCGTTCGTCGTGTGGTGGGACGAGCCGGCGTTCAACCGCGCGTTTCTGGTCCTGCGCGGCGTCGGCAAGAGCATGGACCTCGGCGAGGACGGCAGCCCCGGCTGGCGGGTGAGCCGCTGGACCGGCTCGACGCGCGTCGTCACCGACGCCGACATGGCCTCCGCCGGCAGCGCGATGGGGCGCGGGGCCGGTGTGTTCGGTTCCGCGTCCGCACCGGGTGCTGTCGGCGGCAGCGTCGCGATCGGCAGCCTGCCGTGCGAGAACTTCGTCGTCGGCGCGGGCGCCGGCGCGGCCACGCTCACCGGCGGCACGAAGGACGCCGTCGCGACGTGCGCCGACTCGTACCCGCCGGCGGCGGCATCGCCGGGCAGCACCGAGTGGGTGTTCGAGGGCGCGTCCGCCGGTGTCGCCGCGCATCCGGCCCGCCTCGTCGTTATCCAGGCGCCCGCCTCGTAACGACGCCGGTAGCATCGCCGGGTGATCGACCCGAGGCTCCTGCGCGACGACCCAGACCGTGTCCGCGCGTCCCAGCGCACCCGCGGCGACGACGAGTCGCTCGTCGACGCGGCGCTGGCCGCCGACGCCGCCCGCCGCGAGGCCATCGGCCGCGCCGAGACCCTGCGCGCCGAGCAGAAGTCGCTCGGCAAGGGCGTCGCGTCGGCACAGGGGGCCGAGCGCGACGCGCTGCTCGCGAAGCTCTCCGACCTCGCCACCCAGGTGAAGCTCGCGGAGGCCGAGGAGACGGCCAACCAGAACATCTTCGACGGCACCATGCGCCGCATCGCCAACGTCGTCGAGGAGGGCGTGCCCGCCGGCGGCGAGGACGACTTCGTCGTGCTCCGTGAGGTCGGCACGCCGCGGACGTTCGACTTCGAGGTCCAGGACCACCTCGCCATCGGCGAACGCCTCGGCGCCATCGACACCGAGCGCGGCGCCAAGGTCTCCGGCGCGCGCTTCTACTACCTGACCGGCGTCGGCGCGCTGCTCGAGCTCGCGCTCGTCAACCTCGCGATGGAGCGCGCCACGGCCGCGGGGTTCATCCCGGTCATCGCGCCGGCGCTCGTACGCCCCGAGGCCATGGAGGGCACCGGCTTCCTCGGCGAGCACTCAGCCGAGGTCTACAAGCTGGAGAACGACGACCTCTACCTCGTCGGCACCAGCGAGGTCGCGCTCGCCGCCATGCACATGAACGAGGTCCTCGACGTCGGCGACACCCCGCGGCGTTACGCCGGCTTCTCGTCGTGCTTCCGGCGCGAGGCGGGGTCGTACGGCAAGGACACCCGCGGCATCATCCGCGTGCACTGGTTCGACAAGGTCGAGATGTTCTCGTTCTGCCCGGCGGAGCAGTCGTACGACGAGCACCGCCGCCTCCTCGCCTGGGAGGAGGAGATGCTGCAGGCGCTGGAACTGCCGTACCGCGTCGTCGACATCGCCGGCGGCGACCTCGGGACGTCGGCCGCGCGGAAGTTCGACTGCGAGGCGTGGCTGCCGTCGCAGCAGCGCTGGCTCGAGCTCACGTCGACGTCGAACTGCACCGACTTCCAGGCCCGGCGCCTCGCCGTCCGCACCCGCGTCGACGGCAAGCCGACGCTGCTGCACACGCTGAACGGCACCCTCGTCGCGGTCGCGCGGACCATCGTCGCGCTGCTGGAGAACCACCAGCAGGCCGACGGCTCCGTCACCGTGCCGGCGGCGCTGCGCCCGTACCTGGGCGGCCGCGAGACGTTGTGACCGAGCCGGAGTTCGTGTCGCCGCTGGCGTCGTTCCGCGACCGGCTGCTCGGCCGCAAAGCCCGTACGAAGACGAAGCCGCTCGACGACGGCTCGACGCTCGACGTGCGCTGTCCTCGGTGCGCCGCAAGGCTTCGCGCGCGGTGCGGCCGTACGAACAACTGCCCGCGCTGCGGCGAGAAGGTGGCCGTCCCCGGTGCCGACGTCGCGCGCTCGCTCATGCCGGCGGCCGGCGAGGATGTCGTCGTACGGCGCTCGCTGCAACGCGACGAGACGCACGTCGTCAAGGGACCGCTCGTCGTCCTCGGCTACGAGCCGCCGTGGTACCTCGTCCGCGTCCGCGGCACCGAGACCGGCTGGGTGAGCGACGCCGGCGTACGACTCGTCGAGCCGAAGCCGCCTACAGGTAAGGCCCGCTGACGCCCGGCGGCATCTGGCCGTCGGCCGCCGGCAGCGCGCGACGGCGCATCTCCTCCAGCTGCGCCCGCGCCGCCATCTGCTGCGCGAACAGCGCCGTCTGGATCCCGTGGAACAGCCCCTCCAGCCACCCCACCAGCTGCGCCTGCGCGATGCGCAGCTCGGCGTCGCTCGGCACGCCGTCGCCGGTGAACGGCAGCGAGAGGCGTTCGAGCTCCTCACGCAGCTCCGGCGCCAGGCCGTCCTCGAGCTCCTTCACCGAACGCTGGTGGATGTCGCGCAGCCGCACGCGGCTCGCGTCGTCGAGCGGCGCCGCCCGAACCTCGTCCAGCAGCTGCTTGACCATCGTCCCGATGCGCATGACCTTCGCCGGCTGCTCGACGAGGTCGCTCATGCGCTGCGTGTCATCCGGCGACGCGGGTGAGGCGTCCTGCTGGATGACGACGATGTCGGGGCTCTGGTCGGTCATGGGCGCATTCTCGCCGATAAGGCGTTGCCCGGGCCCGACGGGGTAGCGAGGCTGGGAGCCATGGATCTTCCCGAGGGGTACACGACGCGGCCGGCGACGCTCGACGACGTACGCGCCTGCCTCGCGATCGGCATCGCGGTGGACGTCGAGGAGTACGGCGAGCCCGACTGGGACGAGTCGGACGTGCGGGACGACCTCTCGCGCGAGCGCTTCGACCTGACCCGCGACTCGTGGCTCGCGTACGCGCCCGACGGCGCGCTGCACGGGTTCGGGCTGGCGTGGGACAAGAGCCCACACACGCTCGTCGTCGGCGACGCGTTCGCGCATCCCGAGGGGCCTGACCTGTACCCCTGGCTGGTGGGACGCATCGTCGCGCGCGCGACCGAGCACGCCGAGGTGGCAGGCAGCACGACCGTCCACGTCTACAACAGCGAGCCCAACGCCCGCCGCGCGGCCGCCCTGCGCGCCGCCGGCTTCGCCGTGTGCCGGGTGTTCCGGCGCATGGTCATCGACTTCGACGGTCCGCCGCAGCCGCCCTCGCCGGGTCCGGGTGTCGTCGTCCGGCGAGCCACCTCCGACGACCACCGGCTCGTGTGGGAGCTGCTGCGCGAGTCGTTCGCCGAGCACTTCGACTACGTGCCCGAGCCGTACGACGCGTGGCACGCCCGCATGGTCGGCTCCGACTCGTACCGGCCGGACTGCTGGTGGCTGGCCGAGGCGGACGGCGTACCCGTCGGCGTCCTCGTCGGGCAGCGGCACGACGAGAACGGCTGGGTGAAGTCGCTCGGCACGCTCCCCTCCGCGCGCGGCCGAGGGGTCGGTACGGCGCTGCTGCTGACGGCGTTCCAGGCGTGGCAGGCCGAGGGCGTGCCCCGCGTCGGCCTCGGCGTCGACTCCGACAACTCGACCGGCGCGATGGGCCTGTACGAGCGCATCGGCATGCGCGCCGAGCAGCGCTACGACTGCTACGAGCTGGTCGTCACGCGCAGCTGAGCACGATCTTGCCGACGTGCTCGCCCGCGGCCATGACACGCTGCGCCTCCGCCGCCTCGGCGAGGGGCAGCACCCGGTCGACCACAGGCCGTACGGCGCCGCTCTCGAGCAGCGGCCAGACGTACGACCTGACGTCGTCGACGATCGCGCCCTTCTCCTCGACCGGCCGCGCGCGCAGCGAGGTCGCCGCGATCGTGGCGCGCTTGGCGAGCATCGCGCCGAGGTTCAGCTCGGCCTTGATGCCGCCCTGGAGGCCGATGACGACCAGGCGACCGTTGGGGCGCAACGCCTTCAGGTTCCGTTCGAGGTACTTCGCTCCCATGATGTCGAGGATCACCTCGGCCTGGACGGAGTCGCTGAAGTCTCCGGCGGCGTAGTCGTACGCCTCGTCGGCGCCGAGGTCGAGGCAGCGTTGCAGCTTGGCCTCGCTGGCCGTCACGACGACCCGCGCGCCGAGCGCCTTGCCGACCTGGATCGCGAACGTCCCGATGCCACTCGCGCCGCCGTGCACCAGCAGCGTCTCGCCCTTCGTGAGGCGGCCGGCGGTGACGACGTTCGACCAGACCGTGCACGCGGCCTCCGGCAGCGCGGCCGCCATCACGAGGTCGATCCCCCGTGGGACAGGCAGGCACTGGACGGCGGGGACGGCGACCTTGGTGGCGTAGCCGCCGCCGGCCAGCAGCGCGCAGACCTCGTCGCCCACGCGCCATCCTGCGACGCCGTCGCCGACCGCGCTCACGACGCCGGAGCACTCCAGACCAGGGACGTCCGACGCGCCGGGCGGTGGTGGGTAGAAGCCCTGGCGCTGCAGCAGGTCGGCTCTGTTGACGGCCGTCGCGGTGACGTCGAGGGCGACCTCGCCGGGCGCCGGTACGGGGTCGGGCAGCTCGGTCAGCCTGACGACGTCGAGGTCGCCGGAGCCGTCGTACGTGATCGCGCGCATGTCCGGACCCTAGGGAACGCCGGGGTCACCCGCGCGCAGCGCTCGTCCGGACAGCGCGAGCGACATGCGAGCCGTGGCAGTGGAACGTGAGGTCGTCGCCCAGTGCCGTCACGCTGTCGTCCTCAGGGACGCGAGGGGACGACGTCGAGTGGTTCGCTGTCACGATCACACCCCCGTCCGCGGCTCCCTGGCGTCCAGCGTGGCGCAACCCGCGGACCCAGTCGACGACGTTGTCAGGGCGCGGGAACGGCCGCGATGGCGTTCGCCGCGGTCACGAACTCCTCGCCGCTCGTGACGTCGCCGACGTCGTACGACCACGCCGCTCCCTCGACGGCCTGCACCAGCGCCCAGCCGCGCAGCCGTACGGGGTCGAGGCCGGTGACGTCGCGCACGATCGCGAACCTCCGGTGGATCACCTCGGGCGTCGCGCGGTCGCGCAGGACGGGAGCGAGGTCGTACGCGCGCTCGCCCACGGCGGGGATCGGGTCGATCGCGAGCCACGGACGGCGTTCGGCGCGGAGGACGTTGGCGGGGTGCAGGTCGCAGTGGAGGACGACGTCGCCGGGCGGCGGCAACGCGGCCAGCCAGGTCAGCAGTTCGAGCGTCTCGTCGCGCAGCCGCGGCTCCACCGCGGCCGAGGCGGCGATGCCCGCCATCCAGGGCGCGGCGTTGTCCACCAGCAGCCGGAACGGATGCCCTTCGGCGGGCGGCGACCAGAGCTCCCGTACGGTCTCCGCGACGACCCGGGTCGCCACGTCGTCCGGCTCGGTCAGCAGCGACGTGCCGGGGGTGCAGCGTTCGAGGAGGAGGGCGTCGCGCCCGGCGTCCTCCGCCAGCAGCGCGATCGCGGCCACGCCGCCGTAGTGACGCAGCGCCGCGCCTTCCGGCTGCGACCACTCGTCGGGGCAGCGCAGCTTGAGCACGCACGGCGTCCCGTCGGCGCGGGTCGCGCGCAACGTCAGCGACGTGTAGCCGCTCGGCTGGCACGGCTCCCGGAGAGTGAGCGACCACTGCCCGGCGCACTCCGCCACGAGTCGCGGCAGCGACGCCAGCCACGCCTGACCCCGCTCCCCGCCCACGACCCGATCGTCCGGCGCAGGTCGTCGGGGACTTCCGTCATCGCGGTTGGCGCGCACCTCTCGCGGGCACTGTGCAGGTGAGACGCAACGTAACGCCGGAGGTGGTCCGTGGACGAGACGACGCGGTGCTTGGTGGTCTGCACCGACGAGACGGGGCGCTACGACGCCTCGGTCACGAAGGCACTCGACATCGCCGCGGACCAGAGCGCGAAGGTGATCCTGTACGACGTCACCGCGCCCGGCTCCGCGTTCTCCGACCCGCGCCCGAACGAGTGGGCGGGCGAGGGCGAGAAGGAGGAGTACGACCGGCCGCTCGACCCGGTCGCGCTCGAGAAGCTCGGCCGGCACACGCTCGCGCTGCAGGTGCAGGGCGCCCGCAAGCGCGGCATCGACGCGTACGGCTGGCTGCCCGACAACGCCGGCGGCGACGCGCTGGCGCAGTACGCGGCGCAGCAGCAGGCCGACCTCGTGCTGCTGCCCAACGACCTCGACGCGCCGGAGATCACCGACTACTTCTCGCTCGACTCCAACGCCCCCGGCGTGAAGGTCGAGCGCGTCTGAGCGCGCGCCCCGCACGCGTTCTTTGATGATCACCATGCGTGAGACCGGCACCTGAACGTCAGAGAACGAGCGAGGGCGGAGCAATCCCCGCGGGGCGGGACGCCGTACGGTCTAGGCGTGAAGCACTCGCTCGCCGTTCTCATGCTCCTCGGTGCCGTGGTGCTGCCGGCCTCGCCGGCCGCCGCGGCGTGTGACGTGACCGTACGGATCACGGGGTACGCGCCCGCGTCGCACGACGTCGCCCGGGGCGGCACCGTCACGTGGTGCTGGGCGGAGGGCAACCACTCGGTGACGGGGACGTTCGCCGACTCGGGGGTGCGAGCGAAGGACGCGACGTTCACGCACACGTTCGCGACGGCCGGGACGTTCTCGTACGTCTGCTCGGTCCATGGCTCGATGACCGGCCAGATCGTCGTGAAGCAGGCCGCCGCGACCACCCCGCCGGTGTCGATGTCGCCGTCGGTGAAGCCGAGCACCAGGCCGGCGACCACGCCTCCGGCGACGCCCGCACGGACGACGTCGCCGGTGCCGAGGGCACAGGCGTCCACCACGCCGGCCGTCATCCCGACCAGCCCGCAAGCCACCACGGCGCCTCCTACGACGGCAGCGCCCACCACCGCGCCCGCGACGACCGAGCCGCCGGCCACGACGAACGCGCCCTCCCCCAGCGCCACGACCGTCGCGGACATCGACCCCGCCCCGGCGAAGCCGAAGACCGGCCTCGCCATCGGGCTGGGGCTCGTCGTCGCCGCGGGCGCGCTCGGCGGCGCGGCGTGGCTGCTGCTGCGAGGCCGCGGCGCGTAGGGCGTGTCTCGCGACCCGTGATCGTCGCGAGTGCGTCCGGGACGGTGCGAGACACGCCCTAGGAGAGTTCGTCGAAACGCCGCGCATGATCACGTGCGGTGACGGTGCTCGGGTCGGCTCCGCAACCGGGTTGCGGGCCGTGCGGGGAAAAAGCGCAGATCGCACCCCGATCAGAGCGAAGGCGCTCACCTGGGACGCGGCCGGTCACGCTCGGCCGCCATCAGGCCGTTTCGCCAAGCGCTACTAGGGCGGCCCGGCCCGCGCCCGGCCGCCCGCATCGCCCCTGGAAAGTGATCACCTGTGTCCCCTGAGCGGCCTTGACGCCGCACGGGCGGGGACACAGGTGATCAACAGGCGGGCGTGGCGTACGTCAGCAGGACGTCAGGTCTCCGCCGGTGACGGTGCGGTAGGCGAGGTTGCCGAGGTCGCAGGGCGACACGCAGATGCCCGCCACCTCGGTCCAGCAGAGGGCCGACGCGCTCTGGACCGGGCCGAACGCCGCCGCGGCGACGACGAGCCCGGCCGCGAGGATGCGGCGCATAGGGGTTCTCCTTAGTCGATGCAGTGCGGGAAGCCGGGCGGGAGCGGCTCGCCGGCGGCCTCGTTGACCGTCGAGACCACGAGCGCGGCGGTGAAGCAGGCGTGCGGGACGCAGACCTTCGTGATGTACGGGTCGCAGGGCAGCGGGCCGGTGGCCTGCGCGGCGGGCACGAACGACAGGGCGAGGCCGGCCGCGAGGACGGACGCGGCGAGGGGACGGCGCATGAAGGGGACTCCGTTCGGTCTAGGGGCAGCCGGCCAGGCCGGTGCTCGGGACAGCGGGCAGCTCGACGCTCGTGCTCGCCCGGACCTCGTCGTAGTGGTGGACGGCGGCGCGGCACGGCGTCATGCAATACGGGAAGCGCCCGGGGTCGCAGGCCGACGCCGGCGACGCGTGCGCGGACAGCGCCGCGACGATCCCCAGGCCGGCGAGCGCGACCGTACGCCGCGCGGGCATCACTGGGTGCAGACGAACATGTCGCCGATGCTGCCGACGCCGAGCTTCTCGCGGACGCCCACGGTGACCGCGTCGACGCGGTAGAACAGCTCGGCGCAGTTGCCGCAGTCCTGGACACCCTCGATCGTGTACGAGCACTGGGCCGAGGCGGGCGCGGTCGGCAGGACCGCGGCGGCGATGCCGGCCACGAGGCCGGCGAGGGCGAGCTTCTTGCGCATGGCTTCTCCGTGGGTAGGGGTGTCAGGCGGCACACGGGCCGAACGGGGGCGGCGCGTCGCCGGAGGCCGTACGGACCTCGGAGTACGCGGCGGCCGCGATGGTGCAGTGGTTCTCGCAGCGCCCGGTGGTGACGTAGAGCGCCGTGTTGCAGGACGCCGACGCGGGCGCCGCGGGGACGAGCCCCGCGGCGGCCACGCCGAGCGCGAGCAGGGTGAGCCGCACTACGCGACGCACTGGACGTAGTCGGTCGGAGCGCCGGCGTCGTGCAGGGCACGCCACGCCGGGCCGATCGTCTGACACGGGCTGCAGTCGCCGGTGATGGTCTCCCACCACACGGGGACGCAGGCCGCCGAGGCGGAGGAGACGGGGAGGAACGTCGCGGCGAGGCCGAGGCCCAGGCCGGCGAGGGCGATCTTCTTGCGCATGAGGGGAGTCCTTCTAGTCGAGGCAGACCATCGGCCGGTTGCTGACCCGGGCGATGGTGTTGCAGGGGTTGCAGTCACCCGTGAGGGCGCGCCAGCCTTCACTGCAGTACGCGCTGGCGGGGCTGAGGGGGACGAACGACGCGGCGAGGCCGAGGCCGAGGGCCGCGAGGGCGATCTTCTTGCGCAACGGGGGGCTCCGTTCTTCGAGGGGCTTACCAGCAGTCGATGTGCTGGCCGCGCGGGATCAGCACGTGGCGGTTCACGACGTCGACGGGTGCGCAGTGGGTCCGGCACGTGTCGACGACGTCCTGGATCTGGTTGGTGCACACCGCCGAGGCGGGGCTGAGCGGGGCGAACGACGCGGCGAGGCCGAGGCCGAGGACGGCGACGGCGAGGTGCTTGCGCAACGGGGGGCTCCGTTCGGGGAGGGGGTGGCTACGCCACGCAGTTCGTGACGGTCTCGGGGGTCCCGAGCTTGTCGTGCAGGTAGCGCGTGACGTTGTCGACGGTGGTGCAGGGGCTGCAGTGGCCGGTGACGGCGTAGTACGGCGTGATGCAGACCGCGGACGCGGACTGCACCGGGAGGGCGACGGCAGCCGTGGCGAGGCCGAGGGCGGCGACGGCGAGGGTTCTGCGCACAGGGGGGCTCCTTCTGCGAGGGGTGGGGGTTAGTGCAGGCAGTAGGTGGTTAGTGCAGGCAGTAGATGGAGTGCTCGGGCAGCCAGTCCTTCGCCGCCCGGTCCGCGGTCTCGTACGTCCCGAAGACCGCGTAGCACGGGTTGAAGCAGCTGGGGCCGCCGACCGACGAGAGGTCCGCCATGCAGACGGCGGAGGCGGACTGGACGGGGGCGACGAACGCCGCCAGGGCGAGGCCGGACACGGCGAGAGCGAGGGTCCTGCGCAAGGGGGGCTCCTCGAGGGGTAAGGAACGTAAGGGGTGGCGCGCAGAGTAGGACAAACTGACCGCTCTGCCTAGCGTGGCATCGTTCGACACGGGCGCGCCCATCCCTGCCGGGCGCCCGGCAGGCGGCGGTGACTGCACCGGCGTTCCTGGGGATAGGTTCAGGAGCGGAAACCGCAGCGAGCCGAGGAGCCCACGTGCCGAAGTACGTCTACGCCTTCTCCGAGGGCAACAGGGACCTCAAGGACCTGCTCGGCGGCAAGGGTGCCAACCTCGCCGAGATGACCAAGATCGGGCTGCCCGTGCCGCCCGGCTTCACGATCACGACCGAGGCCTGCAAGGTCTACCTCAACTCCGGCTCCGAGCCGCCGGAGCTCTCCGCCGAGGTCAGCGAGCACCTCGCCGCGCTGGAGCAGGCCATGGGCAAGCGGCTCGGCGACCCCGAGGACCCGCTGCTGGTGTCCGTGCGGTCGGGAGCGAAGTTCTCGATGCCGGGGATGATGGACACCGTCCTCAACATCGGCCTCAACGACGCCTCCGTCGACGGCCTCACGAAGCAGACCGGCAACGAGCGCTTCGCCTGGGACTCCTACCGCAGGCTCGTCCAGATGTTCGGCAAGACCGTGCTCGGCGTCGAGGGCGACCTGTTCGAGCACGCGATCGACGCGGTGAAGAAGGAGCGCGGGGTCAAGAACGACCTCGACCTCGACGCGGGCGACCTGCGGGCCCTCGTGGCGACGTTCAAGGGCATCGTCAAGGAGCACACCGGCCGCGACTTCCCGACCGACCCGCGCGAGCAGATGGACCTCGCCGTCCGCGCGGTCTTCGACTCGTGGAACGGCGAGCGCGCGCGCCTCTACCGCCGCCAGGAGCGCATCCCCGCCGACCTCGGCACCGCGGTCAACGTGCAGACCATGGTCTTCGGCAACCTCGGCATGGACTCGGGGACCGGCGTGGCGTTCACCCGCGACCCGGGCACCGGCGCGACCGGCGTCTACGGCGACTACCTCGAGAACGCCCAGGGCGAGGACGTCGTCGCGGGCATCCGCAACACGCGCTCGCTGGAGGAGCTCGCCGACATCGACGCGGCGGCGTACGAGCGCCTGCTCCAGAACATGAGCCAGCTCGAGAACCACTACCGCGACCTCTGCGACATCGAGTTCACGGTCCAGAAGAACAAGCTCTGGATGCTCCAGACGCGCGTCGGGAAGCGGACGGCGGCGGCGGCGTTCATCATCGCCAACACGCTCGTCGACGAGGGCATGATCGACCTCGACGAGGCGCTGACCAGGGTCAACGGCGCGCAGCTCGCGCAGCTGATGTTCCCGCGCTTCGGCGACACCGACTCCCCGCGCATCGGCAAGGGCATGAACGCCTCGCCCGGTGCCGCCGTCGGCGTCGCGGTGTTCGACTCCGACCGCGCCGAGGAGCGGGCCAAGACCGAGCCGGTCATCCTCGTCCGCCGCGAGACCAACCCCGACGACCTCAACGGCATGATCGCCGCGCAGGGCATCCTCACGTCCCGCGGCGGCAAGACCTCGCACGCCGCCGTGGTCGCGCGCGGCATGGGCAAGACCTGCGTCTGCGGCGCGGAGGAGCTCGAGGTCGACCTGCGCGAGAACCGGTTCACCGCACCCGGCGGCATCGTCGTCAACGAGGGCGACCTCATCTCCATCGACGGCACCAACGGCGCCGTCTACCTCGGCGAGGTGGAGGTCGTCCCCTCGCCGGTCGTCGAGTACTTCGAGGGCAACCTCGCGCCCGACGCCGACCCGCTCGTCGCGGCCGTGCACCGGCTCCTCACGCACGCCGACTCCAAGCGCCGGATGAAGGTCCGCGCCAACGCCGACACCCCCGAGGACGCCGAGCGCGGCAGGCGGTTCGGCGCGCAGGGCATCGGCCTGTGCCGTACGGAGCACATGTTCCTCGGCGACCGCCGCCAGCTGGTCGAGGACCTGATCCTCGCGGGCGACGACGACGCCGCGCGCGAGGCCGCTCTGCAGGCGCTGCTGCCGATGCAGCGCGAGGACTTCGTCGGGATCTTCGAGGCGATGGACGGCCTGCCCGTCACCGTCCGGCTGCTCGACCCGCCGCTGCACGAGTTCCTCCCTTCGATGGAGGAGCTGGCGGTCAAGGTCGCGGTGGCCGAGGCGAAGGGCGAGAAGGCGGAGAAGGAGGAGGTGCTGCTCGCCGCCGTACGCCGGCTGCACGAGCCGAACCCGATGCTCGGCCTGCGCGGCGTGCGCCTCGGGCTCGTCATCCCCGGCCTCTTCGCGCTGCAGGTCCGCGCGATCGCGGAGGCCGTGAAGATCCGCCGCGACGCCGGCGGCAACCCGGTCGCGGAGATCATGGTGCCGCTCGTGGGCGCCGTTCAGGAGCTCGAGGTCATCCGCGAGGAGACCGAACGCGTGCTCGCCGAGGTCGGCGTCGACGACCTCCTCATCGGCACGATGATCGAGGTGCCGCGCGCGGCGCTCACGGCCGGCCAGATCGCGGAGGCGGCCGACTTCTTCTCGTTCGGCACCAACGACCTCACGCAGATGGGCTGGGGCTTCTCGCGCGACGACGTCGAGGCGGCGTTCTTCTCGCGGTACCTCGACCTCGGCATCTTCGGTGTCTCGCCGTTCGAGACGCTCGACCGCGACGGCATCGGGCGGCTCGTCCGGATCGCCTGCGAGGAAGGCCGTGCCACGAGGCCCGACCTCAAGCTCGGCATCTGCGGCGAGCACGGCGGCGACCCCGACTCCGTCCACTTCTGCCACGAGGTCGGGCTCGACTACGTGTCGTGCTCGCCGTTCCGCGTGCCCGTGGCGCGGCTGGAGGCCGGCCGCGCGGCCGTGGAGACGTCGGGCAGCGACACGCGGTGAGAAGGGTGCTGCGGTGGCTGCTCCGCGCCACCGCGGCGGTGGTCGTGCTGGTCGTGCTCGTCGTCGGCTTCACGGCCGTCCGCGTCTGGCAGGTCGCGCGGCTCGACTCCCGGGACCGCGTCGACGCCATCGTCGTGCTGGGGGCGTCGCAGTTCGACGGGCGGCCCTCGGCCATCTTCAAGGCGCGCCTCGACCACGCCAAGACGCTGTACGACGACCGGGTCGGCCCCGTCGTCGTCACCGTCGGCGGCAACCGCGAGGGCGACCGGTTCACCGAGGCGGCCGCCGGCGCGCGCTACCTGCGGTCGTCCGGCGTGCCCGCCGACGCCGTGGCCGAGGTGGGCAAGGGGAGCGACACGCTGTCCAGCCTCGAAGCCGTCGCCGTGCTCGCGGAGGAGCGTTCCTGGGAGAACGTCCTCCTCGTCACCGACCCGTGGCACTCGTACCGCGCCCGTTCGATGGCGGGTGAGGTCGGGCTGTCGGCGCGCACCTCACCGGCGCGTACGGGGCCCGTCGTGCAGGGCCGCGGGCGGGAGCTGCGGTACATCCTGCGGGAGACCGCGGCGTACCTGTACTACAAGGTCCTGGGCACGTCGTCGGGCGGCCGCGGCCCTAGCGCCGTGTAGTTATACCAAGTTATACTCCTGCCATGAAGACCGCGATCTCCGTGCCCGACGAGCTGTTCGAGCAGGTGACCAAGTGGACGTCCGTCCTCGGCGTGGGCCGGTCGGCGTTCTTCCAGCGCGCGGCGGAGGCGTACGTCCAGCGGCTGGAGGCCGAGTCGCTGACGCGCGAGATCGACGAGGCACTCGAACGCATCGGCAGTGACGGCACGCTGCCGGACGTTCTGGACTACAACATGCGGCGCCTCGCCGAGGACACGGAGGACTGGTGATCGAACGCGGGGGAGTCTTCTGGGTCGATTTCGGGCCGGCGGTCGGCAGCGCCCCGGCGAAGCGACGGCCCGCGGTGGTCGTTCAGTCGGACGACGTCAACCGGTCGGCGATCGGCTCGGTCGTCGTCGCGAGCCTCACGTCCAACACCCAGCTCGGGCAGATCCCCGGCAACGTCTTCGTGCCGGCGTCGGCGACCGGCCTGCCGAAGGACTCGGTCGTCAACGTCTCGCAGCTGTCGGCCGTACCTCGCGACGACCTCGACGGTCCCGTCGGCCAGGTCCCGCTCGCGCTGATGCGGGAGGTCGACGACGGGCTGCGGCGCGTACTCGCGCTCTGACACGACTCCGTCCCCCGGGCCGGAGCCCGAGGGACGGAGGAAGGAGCGCGTCAGGTCAGACGATGCAGGTGACGAGCGCGCCCGCCTGGGCGGCCTCGGTGCTGGCGATGTACACGGCGACGGCGACCGGCGCGGTCGGGTAGAGGTGGACCTCCGGCTCGGGCTTGATCTGGTAGTCGACGCCGGGGACGCCGGTGAAGTAGTACTCCTGGCGGTTCTCGGCGTACGTCGTCACGCAGCCGCCCGGGTCGGCGTGCGACGGCGAGACCGGGATGGCGAACGCCCCGACGGCGAGGGCGGCGGCGAGCACGTGCTTCGAGCGCATGGGATCTCTCCTTGTAGGGGGTTGGCGGCACCCAGCCGGGACAGCCTGCGCGCGTCCTTCTGCGCCGCGCGTACGGATTCCTGTCACACCGCTCTGTCAGGCTGACGCCATGACCACCGAACGCGCGCTCGCCTGGGCCGCCACGACGCACCGCACCCCCGGTGCCGACGGCGTCGTGCTGGCGCACGGGGACGCCGGCCCGCGCGTCCTCGCCGGCACGCCGCCCCACGACCGCCGCGCCCGCGAGGACCTGGAGGCGCGGCTCCTCGCGCCCGGCGCCACCCGCGCGCACGGCGCCGGCCACCGCGCCCGCGAGGAGGAGCCCGACCCCGAGCGCACCTGCTTCGAGCGCGACCGCGACCGGATCCTGCACGCCAGCGCGTTCCGCCGACTTGCCGGCAAGACGCAGGTCTTCGTGCACCCCGCCGACCACGCGCGTACCCGCCTCACGCACGCGCTGGAGGTCACGCAGGTCGCCACCAGCGTCGCCCGGGCCACCGGTCTCAACGTCCCCCTCACCGAGGCCATCGCGCTCGGTCACGACTGCGGCCACGGGCCCGGCGGGCACGCGAGCGAGGACGCGTTCGCGGCGTTCCTCCCCGAGGGCTACGACCACGCCCCCTGGGGCGCCGACGTCACGCTCGCCCCGCTCAACCTCTGTGCCGAGACGCTCGACGGCATCCGCAACCACTCCTGGTCCCGTCCCGCGCCCTCGACGCCCGAGGCGCTCGTCGTGTCGTGGGCCGACCGCTGCGCGTACACCGCGCACGACCTCGAGGACGCCGTCCGCGCCGGCATCGTGGCGCTCGACGACGTGCCCGCCGACGTCGCGGCCGTCGCGGGGCGCACTCGCAAGGAGCAGCTGAGGACGTTCGTCAACGCCCTCATCGACTGCGTCCGCGACACCGGCGTCGTCGGCATGCGTCCCGAGCCGGCGGCCGCGCTCGCGGCGCTGCGAGCGTTCTGCTACGAGCGCATCTACACCCGCCCGGCCTCCGTCGGCCAGGCCGACGCCGTGATCGCCGTGCTCAGGGCGCTGGTCGAGCACTACGCCGCCGAGAGCGACGCCGAGGACCCGGTACGCAGCGCGGTGGCGTACGTCGGGGGCATGACCGACCGCTTCGCGTTCGACACCGCGGTGGCGGTGCTGGGATGGGAGAAGGACCGCCTGCCGAGAGGGGTGTCTTGACAGAACACGCAGGAAAATTACAATTATAGGCAAGGCCCGCCCGTAGACGCGGCGGGCCGAGCCGTGTCACCCCGTCCCGCCGGCGGCAGTACGCGACGCTCTCAGACGCGACGACCCGGGACCGAGGAGGTGCACCGCCCCGTATGGCCAGGATCCCCGACGAGGACATCGCCCGCATCCGCGAGGCGTCCCCGATCGAGTCCGTGGTCGGCGACTACGTCCAGCTCCGGTCGGCCGGCGGCGGCGAGCTCAAGGGCCTCTGCCCGTTCCACGAGGAGAAGAGCCCGTCGTTCCACCTGACCCCGGCGCGCGGGCTGTACCACTGCTTCGGCTGCGGCGTCGGCGGCGACACCATCGACTTCGTCATGCGGATCGAGCACCTCAGCTTCGCCGAGTCCGTCGAGCGCCTCGCCCAGCGGGCCGGCATCGAGATCAAGTACGCGCAGGGCGGCTCGTCGACCCGCGGCGCGCACGCGGGCCAGCGCACCCGCCTCGTGCAGGCGCACCGCGCCGCCGTCGAGTTCTACGCCGCCCGCCTGGCCGACGACCCGGCCGCCAAGCCCGCGCGGGTGTTCCTCGCCGAGCGCGGCTTCGACGACGACGCCGCCAGGGCGTACGGCGTCGGCTACGCCCCCGACACCTGGGACTCCCTCACCAAGCACCTCGCGAGCGCGGGCTTCAGCCGCGAGGAGTGCGTCGCCGCGGGCCTGTGCTCGCAGGGCCAGCGCGGCGTCATCGACCGCTTCCGCGGCCGGCTGATGTTCCCCATCCGCGACAACACCGGCGACCCGATCGGCTTCGGCGCCCGCGCGCTCAAGGACGGCGACGAGCCCAAGTACCTCAACACGCCAGAGACGGCGATCTACAAAAAGTCGCACGTCCTGTACGGCCTCGACAAGGCCCGTCTCGAGATCGGCCGCCGCGCCCAGGCCGTCGTCGTCGAGGGCTACACCGACGTCATGGCCTGCCACCTGGCCGGCGTCCCCACGGCCGTCGCCACCTGCGGCACCAGCCTCACCGGCGACCACATCTCCATGCTGCGCCGCCTGCTCATGGACCAGGACGAGTTCCGCGGCGAGGTCGTGTTCACGTTCGACGGCGACAACGCCGGGCAGCGCGCCGCGCTCAAGGTGTTCGAGGAGGACGCGCGGTTCGTCACGCAGACGTTCGTCGCGGTCGAGCCGTCCGGCATGGACCCGTGCGAGCTGCGCCTGGCCAAGGGCGACGCCGCCGTACGCGACCTCGTGGCACGCCGCGTGCCGCTGTTCGAGTTCAAGCTCAAGGCCGAGCTGGCCAAGCACGACCTCGAGACCGCCGAGGGCCGGGTCCACGCGCTGGCCACGTGCGCGCCCATCGTGGCCGGCATCCGCGACCGCTCCCTGCGCCCCGAGTACGCCCGCCGGCTGGCCGGCTGGCTCGGCCTGCCCGTCGACGACGTCCTCGCCCGGGTGTCCGAGATCGCCGCCCGCGGCGCTGTCGCGCAGCAGGCGCCCCAGCAGGCGCCCGTACGCCCCGACGCCCGGGATCCCGAGCTGAAGGCGCAGCGGGAGTCGCTCAAGTCGGTCATCCAGAGCCCCGGGCTCGTCGGCCCGGTGTGGGACACGCTCGACCCGGAGCTGTTCACGCACCCCGCCTACCGGGCGTGCCACGACGCCATCAAGGACGCCGGTGGCGTACGGTCGTTCGGCGCGAGCAACGGGGGCGTGCAAGGCTTCGTCACGCGGGTACGACAAGCAGCGCCGGACGACGACGTACGCTCGCTCCTCACGGAGCTGGCCGTCGAACCACTCCGGAGCGACGACGCCAGCCGCCCGGCGTACGTACGACAGCAGGTGGCCCGGCTACAGGAGATGGGTCTCACGCGCCGAATCACGGAAACGAAATCGCGCCTCCAACGGTTGAACCCCGTGGAGGCGCCGGAGAAGTACAACGCGCTGTTCAGCGAGCTGGTCGACATGCAGGCGAGACAGCGCGCCCTGCGCGAGCAGGCGATCGACCCGGGACACGGGACGACGTAGCCGGAGTCGAGATCCACGGCCCGGCACCACGACAGAAGGACGAGAGTTGAGCCCGACCGCACTGCCCAAGGAAGCCCAGATCGACGAGGTCAAGGACCTCATCACCCGCGGTAAGGAGCAGGGCTTCCTCACCAGCGAGGAGATCGGCGCCGCGCTCGTCCAGGCGGAGCTGCCGCCGGAGTCGATGGACGCCGTTCTCCAGGTGTTCAACGACGAGGGCATCGAGATCGTCGAGCCCTCCGAGGAGGACGAGGACCCGAACCGCCAGGCGATGCTCCGCCGCGAGGAGGAGCTGGCGCTCAAGGCGCCCACCAACGACCCGGTCCGGATGTACCTCAAGGAGATCGGCAAGGTCCCTCTCCTCACGGCTGAGGAGGAGGTCGACCTCGCCAAGCGGATCGAGGCCGGGCTCTTCGCGTCCGAGAAGCTCGCGACCACCCGCAAGATCGCCGACAAGACCCGCAAGGACCTCGAGGCGATCGAGCGCGACGGCCAGCTGGCGAAGAAGAAGCTCGTCGAGGCCAACCTGCGCCTCGTCGTCTCCATCGCCAAGCGCTACGTCGGCCGCGGCATGCTCTTCCTCGACCTGATCCAGGAGGGCAACCTCGGCCTCATCCGCGCCGTCGAGAAGTTCGACTACACCAAGGGCTACAAGTTCTCGACGTACGCCACGTGGTGGATCCGCCAGGCGATCACCCGCGCCATCGCCGACCAGGCCCGCACCATCCGCATCCCGGTGCACATGGTCGAGACGATCAACAAGCTCATCCGCATACAGCGTCAGCTGCTGCAGGACCTCGGCCGCGAGCCCACGCCCGAGGAGATCGCCAAGGAGATGGACCTCACGCCCGACAAGGTGCGCGAGATCCTCAAGGTGAGCCAGGAGCCCGTCTCGCTGGAGACCCCGATCGGCGAGGAGGAGGACTCCCACCTCGGCGACTTCATCGAGGACTCCGACGCGGTCGTGCCGGTCGACGCGGCGTCGTTCATCCTCCTGCAGGAGCAGCTCGACTCGGTCCTGCACACGCTCTCCGAGCGCGAGAAGAAGGTCATCCAGCTCCGCTTCGGCCTCACCGACGGCCACCCGCGCACCCTCGAAGAGGTGGGCCGCGAGTTCGGCGTGACCCGCGAGCGCATCCGCCAGATCGAGTCCAAGACGCTCTCCAAGCTGCGCCACCCCAGCCGCAGCCAGAAGCTCCGCGACTACCTGGAGTAGGCCGGTGCGCCGCGTCGCCGCGATCGTCGTCGCGGCACTCGTCCTCGTCACGCCCGCGTTCGCGGGGAGCCGTCCCGCGCCGCGCTGGAAGACGCTCGCGGCCATGACCGAGCCGCGGCACGAGGGGGCGTACGCCGTCGCCGGCGGCAAGGTCTACGCCGTCGGCGGGTTCGTCGTCTCGCTCACCAACTCGGTCAGCGTCGACGTCTACGACCCCAAGGCCGACCGCTGGTCGGCAGGGCCGCCCATCCCTTCGGCCGTCAACCACGCCATGTCCGCCGCGCTCGGCGACGACGTCTACGTCGCCGGCGGCTACTCCGCCGTGGTCTTCGGCGCGGTCAACACGGCGTTCGTCCTCCGCGACGGCACCTGGCTGCCCATCGCGCCGATGCCGGAGACCCGCGCGGCGGGCGCGATGGTGGCGTACGGCGGCAAGCTCTGGATATACGGCGGCTTCACCCAGCAGGGCGTCCTCGCGACGACGGCGCTCGTGTACGACCCGAAGACCGGCCTGTGGTCGACCGGCCAGGGGCTGCCGACGCCGCGCGAGCACCTCACCGCCGTCACCGACGGCAGGAGCGTCTGGGCCCTCGGCGGCCGCAACGGCTCGCCCGACACCAACACCGCCCTCGTCGAGCGCCTCGACGTCCCTACGGGCCGCTGGTACCGCGTCCCCGGGCTGCTGCAGACCCGCAGCGGCCACGTCAGCGCGCTGACCTCGACCGGCTTCCTCGTCAGCGCGGGCGGGGAGCACGCGGGCGGCGTGTTCGACAGCGTGGAGGCGTACGACACCCGCACCGGGCGCCGTCTCCGGCTGCCGCGCCTCGCGCCAGGCCGCACCGGCTTCGGCGGCGTGGCACTCGGCTCGCGCTTCCTCGTGTTCTCCGGCGCCGGCGACGCCGGCTACCTCGCCGCCACCGAGGCGCTCGACCTCCGCCGCTGACCTGCGCCAATTCGCGTGCGGTCACCCCCCGCCGGTGGGAGAGTGACCGGTCGTGACCGACGCGCTGCTGGCCGAAGGGCTGGTCAAGGACTACCGGCGTTCCAGAGCAGTGGACGGCGTCAGCCTCCGCGTCCGCCCTGGCGAACGGGTGGCGCTGCTCGGCCCCAACGGCGCCGGCAAGACCACCACGCTCATGATGCTGCTCGGCGTCGTGTCGCCCGACGAGGGCCGCGTCGAGATCCTCGGCCACCCGCTGCCCAAGGAGCGCAAGCAGGCGCTCGCCAACGTCGGCTTCGCGGCCGGCTACCTGCCGCTGCCGGAGAAGCTGCGCGTCCGCGAGTACCTCACGATGTACGGCGACCTCTACGGCCTGCGCGACGCTGCCGGCGCCGCCCGCGCGGCGCTCACGCGCTTCCGCATCCCCGAGCTCGAGGTCGCGATGGGCACGGAGCTCTCCAGCGGCCAGAAGACGCTCGTCGGCATCGCCAAGGCGACGATGCACTCGCCGAAGCTGCTCGTCCTCGACGAGCCCACCGCCTCGCTCGACCCCGACGTCGCGCAGCGCGTACGCCTCGGCCTGCAGTCCCTCTGCGACGACGAGGGCACGGCCCTGTTGGTGACGAGCCACAACATGGTCGAGGTCGAACGCCTCTGCGAGCGCGTCGTGTTCCTCTCCGCCGGCCGCATCGTGGCCGACGGGTCGGCCGCCGAGGTGGCGGCGCTGTTCGGGCAGGGCGACCTCGAAGAGGTCTTCATCCACCTGGCAGAGGAGCGAGCGAAGCTATGAGGTGGCGTCCCGTCCGTGCCGTGGCGATGCGCCAGGCGCTCGTCCTCAAGCGCAGCCCGCACCGGTTCTTCGACGTGACGATCTGGCCGATCGTCGACACGCTGCTGTTCGGCTCGCTCGCGGTGTTCTTCGCGCGGGAGGGCGGCGCGGGCGGCGCGGCCGGTGCCGGCTACCTCATCGCCGGCGTGCTTCTCTGGCACGTCGTCTACCAGTCGCAGATCGCGCTCGCGACCGGCTTCCTCGAGGAGACGTGGTCGCGCAACCTGCTCTCGATGATGGTCACGCCGATGTCGGAGGCCGAGTGGGTCGCGGGCGTCGTGGCGTTCGGGCTCGTCAAGCTGTTCCTCGGCGTCGGCGCGGTGGCCGTCATGGTGGCGCTGCTGTACGCGTTCGACGTCACGTCGCTCGGCATCGCGCTGCTGCCGATCATCGCCGTGCTGCTCGCGGCGGGCTGGGCCGTGGCGATGTTCGTCATCGGCATGGTGCTGCGCTTCGGCACCGGCGCCGAGGCGCTGGCGTGGGGCATCCTCTTCGTCGTCATGCCGCTGTCGGGCGTGTTCTACCCGATCGAGTCGCTGCCCGGCGGCCTCCAGCCGATCGCCAGGCTGCTGCCGACGACCCACGCGTTCGCCGCCGCCCGTACCGTCATCGACGGCGACGGCATCCCGTGGGGCACTCTCGGCTGGGCGGGCGTGTCGACGTTCGTCGCGCTCGCCGCCGCGACGGCGTTCGTCAAGGCGATGCTCTCGACGTTCCGCCGCCGCGGCTACATCACCCGCTACTCCTGACGCGGGCGACCGAGGTCCGCGTACGCCGCCGCATCGCCACCGCGAAGCCCGCGCTCATCGCGAGTCCGGTGCAGAGCACCGCTCCGGCCCTGGCCGCGTCGGTGTCCGCGACGCCCACCATCGCGAGCTCCTCGTCCTCGTGGACGTCGATCTCGGCCAGCGCCAGCTGGACCTCCGCCTGCTCCTGGTGCGCCATGCCGGCCTGCGCCTGGACGCCGGGCTGCGGGTTCGGGTTGGGGTTGCTCTGCGGCTGCGGCTGGGGGACCGGCGCGGGCGGAGCGGGCGGCGGCGGCGCGGCGGCCGCGACGAGCGCGCGGACGACCGGCGGCGCCGCGAACTCGCGGACCTCGGGCCGCTGGCGCCGCGCGGCCGCGGCAACGCCCGCGCACTCGACGGTGAGCCCCGTGGCGGCGACGGTCTCGTTGGCGACCTTCGCCTCGATGCCGTAGCGGTACGTCTGCCCCGACGTCGCGAGGTCGCAGCGGACCTCGACCGCGAAGTCGAGGGAGTTGTACGTCTTGACGTTGACGCCCATCGCCGACGAGAGCCCCTCCACGGCCGCCACGCGGCGGTCGCCCCGCAGGTCGAACGACACCGTCTGCCGGTCCTCCAGCGACTGCAGCAGGCCGACCATGGCGGGCGCGATGTTCGTGGCGCCGGAGCTGCCCAGCGGCAGCTTGCAGACCATCGGCTGGAACGGCAGGACGTCGACCTTGCCGTCGTCGTTGCAGTCGGTGCCGTCGGCCGGCGCGAGCGTGCTCGTCCCGCTGCTGACGCGCCTCAGCGACTGGTACGGCTCCTCCGGGTAGTCACCGACGGCGAGGCCGACGTGCTCGATGCCGAGGTGGTTGAGCGCGTTGATGACCTGGCGGTACGTCGGGCCCGGGTAGCCGGCGTCGTTCTGCGGGTCGCGGCTGCGGACGTCCGAGGCGATGACGAGCACCTTGAGCGCGTCCTCGCGCCACTCGGCCCCCTGGTTCGGCTCGACCCACCAGCCGCCCTTGTCGCCCAGCAGGTCGGACCGCCGCTGTCCCTCGCCCGTCGCGGCCTGGTACGTAGCCGTGAGCGCGGAGTCGAGGCCGTTGCCGCCACCGGTCGTGATGCGGTTGATGGCCTCCTCGAGCTCGTCGTCGATCGGCCCGACCTCGCGGAACCGCTTGTACGGGTGGTCCGCGCCGGCCCCGAAGTGCGGGTAGTCCTTGAAGTCGCCGACGCCGAACCACACGTTGATCCCGGACTTGCCGAGGTCGTCGATGATGTCCTGGAGGTCCTTGCGCAGGCTGGCGATGACCGGGCTCATCGAGCCGGTGCTGTCCATCGCGAAGAACACGTCGAGCTTCGTCGGCACCGGCGAGAGGTCGAGCCGGTAGTCGATGGTCCGGCGCTGGCCGGGCACCAGCTTGACGACCTCGTTGGCGGGCAGCAGCGCCGTCGGGCCCTGCTTGAGGACCTTCGGCGCCCGCAGGTTGATGGGCGGGAGCGGATCGAGCTTCGGCGTGAAGCGGCGCAGGTACAGGTCCTTGCCGCTGCTGCCGTACAACGTCGTCAGGCCCCCGCCGAGCTGGAACGCGAGGTCGTGGAGGACGAGGTTGCGCGGCGTCACGTCCAGGCCCCGGATCTTGAACAGCCCCACGTCGACGAACACGCCGGTGCGGCTCGTCGTCGCGAGGGCGTCGAGCGTGTAGAGGTTGGTGGTGCCGGTGACGCGACCCTTCGTCGGCACGGTCTTCCAGGTCACCCCGCCGTCCTCCGACCGGCGGGCCAGCGGCGCGTCGGACCGGTACGCCGTGACCTTCGCCGGCGTGAACGCGGGGAAGTGCGTGATGTCGACGGTGCTGATCGGCCCGCCGATGCCGCGCACCTCGGTGAACGTCAGCCCGCTGTCCTTCGAGTGGTAGAGCTTCGCGGCGTCCCACGCCCAGATCTCCGTCGGGATGACCGGGTCCACGGCGATCTCGGTGTACTGCGAGGCGTCGAGCCCGCGCTTCACCGGCGTGAACGTGAGCCCGGCGTCGCGCGTGACGTACAGCGTCGTCTCGATCACTGACGTCAGCGACGTCTGCGCGTCGACGAGGACGTACGCCGTCCGCGGGTCAGCGGCGACGTGGATCGAGTGCAGCGCGACGAGGGGCGGGAGGCCGATGCTCGGCTGCTCGATCCACGTCTCGCCGAGGTTGCTCGACGTCGCGACGACCGTGCTGTCGAGGTCGCTGACGACGGCGTACGAGATGTACGGCACGCGGCCGGGAGGCGACGGCGGCATCGCCACGTCGTAGATGCTGTCGCCGACCCCGATGAGGCGGTTCTCGCCGACGTTGATGCCCGGCGTGTAGACCTCTTCCCAGCCGCAGCCGCCGTCGGTCGAGCGCGCGATCGTGCTGCCGTTCGTCGCGAGGAGGTACCCGTCGACGTACGGCGACGCCGCCCACGCCGTGACCTTGTGGTCGCCGATGCTCCACGCCGGACGGTTCAGCGACACCCAGCCGTCCGGTCTGGCACGCCGCCCCTCGTCGGCGCAGACCGGAGCGGCGGTGGTGCCGAGCGGCGACAGGGCGGTGGCGAGCGCGGCGGTGGCGACGGCGGCCCGGACCAGACGTGTGCGCATGCGTACTCCCGCTGGGGGGTGGAGTTGCTGGGCCTGAGAGCCCCCTGGGCGGCAACGGGTTCGGACGAAATCGGGCGCGAACCTCGCGGCGTGCCGGAGGCTCTTGAGTCGCGTAGGGAGGTCGTCCCATGCGACTGCGTGCGCTGCTGCTCTGTGCCCTCACGTCGTCCGCCGTGGCCGTGCCCGGCGCGTCGGCTCAGTACCCCGAGGCCTGCTTCCCGGCGGTCGACGGTGTCTCACGCCGCGCGCTGATCTCGCTGGCGCCCAGCGCCGAACGCGACGTCCTGGCGCTCGTCCGCGCCGCCGGCGGACGGGTCGGCGCGCGCCTCGAGCCGCTCGGCGTACGCGCCGTGGAGCTGCCTTCCGCGGGCGTACGGGACGCGCTGCTGCCCAGGCTGCGTACGGTCCCCGGCGTGGTCGCCGCGGAGCCCGACGCCGTCGTGACCGCGCACCGCAAGCCGAACGACCCGTACGCCCGCAGCCAGTGGGCCATCGGCAAGACCGGCCTGTCGCGCGCGTGGGACGTCACGACCGGCACTGCCGCGGTGACCGTCGCGGTGATCGACACCGGCGTCGCCGCCGCTCACCCCGACCTCAAGGGCAAGGTGCTGGCCGGCATCGACGTCGTCAACGGCGACGAGGACGCGGACGACGACCACGGCCACGGGACGCACGTCGCCGGCACCGTCGCCGCCGCCACCAACAACCGCCGCGGCGTCTCCGGCGTCGCGTGGGGAGCCAAGGTGCTGCCCGTGAAGGTGCTGGGCGCCAACGGTTCCGGGACCAGCTGCGACGTCCTCGCCGGCATGGTCGAGGCGGTGAAGCGCGGCGCGGACGTGCTCAACCTCAGCCTCGGCTTCGCCTCGGTGTGCCCGGTGGCGTACCGGCTCGCGACCGAGTACGCGGCGCAGCAGAAGTCCCTCGTGGTCGCGTCCTCTGGCAACGACGCCGCGCAGGGCGGGCCGACGTCCGCCCCCGCCAACTGCACCGGCGTGCTCGGCGTCGGGGCCACCGACAGCAAGGACCTGCCGGCGACGTTCTCGACGTTCGGCGCCGCGGTGGACGTCTCAGCGCCCGGCGTCGACATCGTGTCGACCACGGTCAACCCGAAGAAGCGGACGTACGGCTACGGCGAGATGAGCGGCACGTCGATGGCAGCGCCGCACGTCGCCGGGCTGGCCGCGCTGGTGCGTTCGAAGCACCCGGACTGGACGCCGCAGCAGGTCAGCGACGCGATCGTGCAGACCGCCGACGACAAGGGTGCCAAGGGCCGGGACGACTTCTATGGCGCGGGCCGCATCAACGCCGCCCGCGCGCTCGCCCTCTAGGAGGGTTCCGCCGCGGCCGCGGCCGCGGTCGCGCGCCAGCCCACCCGTTTTCCAAGATCACCGGGAGCGAGGCCTGCGCAGCTGCGCCGCCGTGCCGGCGGCGGCCGCGAGCAGCATCGCGACGGCGACTCCGATGGGCGCGCCGCGGCTGTCCCTGCTGGGGTCGGCGGGCGCCCCGACGGGCGGGGTCGCCGACGGTGCCGGGGGAGTGGTGACCGGCGCGGGTGTCGGGGTCGGCGTGCGCGTCGGCTTCGGAGTGGGCTTCGGGGTCGGCGTCGCGGTGGGGCGCGCCTGCGGCTTCGGGCGCGGCCGCAGCGGGATGACGCTCGGCGTCGCCGCGGGGCTGCTCGCGGTGGCCGGTGGCGACGACGAGACGGCCAGCGCGGCGGACGCGTCGACGAGCCCGTCGCCCGCCTCGGCCAGCGGGCGGGCGGTGTCGCGCAGCCGCGCGACGACCTGGTTGCGCGACCGCGTCCGCTGCGCGAAGAGCAGCGCCGCGACACCGCTCACGTGCGGCGCGGCCATCGACGTGCCGGCCAGCGCGGCGTACTGGTGCCTGGTGCCGTCGCTCCACGTCGAGACGACGCAGCCCGACTGCGTGCAGGTGTCTCCGCTCGCGGCGCCGCCGGGCGCCGCGAGGTCGACGCCGCTGCCGCGCTGCGAGTACGACGCCAGCCGCCCGCCGCGCGACGTCGCCGCGACGATGAGCGCGTTGCCGCCGTACGAGTCGCTGACGGAGAGCCCGGAGTTGCCCGCGGCGAAGACGACGAGCACGCCCTTGTTCGCGGCGTCGGCGACGGCGGCGTCGAGGCGCGTGTCGCTCCCGGCCAGCGGTACGGCCGCGCCGGCGGAGATGTTGACGACGCGCGCGCCGTTGGCGGTGGCGTAGCGCACGGCCGCGGCGAGGTCGCGCGAGGTGCCCGTGCACTCGGCGCCGTCCCAGCGCAGGATGCGTATGGGGAGGATGCGCGCGGCCGGCGCGACGCCGTACGTCCGCGACGCGACCGTGCCCGCGACGTGGGTGCCGTGCGCCTCGCAGCGGTCGGGCGGGACGTTGCCTCTCTTGCAGGTGCCGCCGACGCAGTCGGCGCCGGTCAGCACGCGGCCGCCGAAGTCGGGGTGGGTCCTGTCGATCCACGTGTCGAGGACGGCGACGGTGACGCCCGCGCCGTAGCGGCCGGCGGCCTGCGCGCGGCCGATCCTGATCTGCGCGAAGTTCCACGTCGCGGGCTGCGCCTGCGCGTCGGCGACCAGCGGTGCTCCGACCGCGGCCGCCACGAGCACCGCGGCGAGCCGGAGCACTAGCTCGCGTCGACGCCGCTCGCCTCGCGCTTGTCCTCCAGCGCGGCGAGGACCTCGTCGTGCTCCACCGGCGCCATCGCGCCGAAGTGCACGACGAGCGTGCCCTTCGCGCCGCAGCTCGGGCAGGTCACGGCGGCGACGGCGGTCATGTCGTCGGGGTCGGACGCGCCCTCCGTACGGATCAGCGCGGTGAGCTCGACGTCGCGCGCGGGGCTCGTCGTGTGACAGGCGTAGCAGACGACGTTGGCGCCCTCCTGGGCCGCGAACTGCGCGGTGTACCCGTCGTTCTCGAACCTCTTCAGCGCCTCGCCCATCGGGGTGGCGTCGGTGGCGTTGTCCGGTGTCGTCGGCATGCGTGGTTCCTGCCCGTACCGGCGGGCGCTACACCGCGATCGGCAGGCTCGGCGCGGGCGCGTCGGCGAGCAGGTCGAGGACGGCCCACTCGATCTCGCCCTGGGTGCCGAGGTGACCCTCCTGCGCGTTGTCGCCCAGGCGTTCCAGCGACTTCGCGACCGTGACCCCGGCGAGGTAGCGGTCGACGATGCGCGGGTCGACGTACGACGACCGGCAGACCGCGGGGGTGTTGCCCAGGTAGTGCGCGACCTCCTGGTACGCCCGCGCCACGGCCTTCTTCCGCGCGGTCGGCGACTTGGCGTTGCTCGACACCGCGAGCGCCACCGCGGCGAGCACCGTCGCGGCCCACGTACGGAAGTCCTTCGCGCTGTAGTCGCCCCCCGTGACGTCCTTGATGTAGGCGTTGATGTCGGCCGACCTCACGTCGCACCAGACCTTGTCGCGCTGGTACGCGAGCAGCTCGTCGCCGCCGGAACGCCGTCGCTTCAGCGCTTTCACGACCTCCACGACCGTCGGGTCGACGATCGACTGGATGCGCTGCTTGCCGGACTTCGCGACGTAGTCGAACTCGATCACGTCGCCGTTGATGCTCACGTGGTCCTTGCGCATCGTGGCGAGGCCGTACGTCTGGTTCTGCTCGGCGTAGCCCTCCGTGCCGATGCGGAAGAAGCCGAGGTCGAGCAGCCGCGTCGCGCAGGCGAGGACGCGTTCGCGGGGGAGGCCCGGCTGGTCGAGGTCGGCCGCGATGCGCTCGCGGAGAGTCGGCAGCGCGCGGCCGAACTCCACCATGTGGTCGAACTTCGCGCGGTCGCGCTGCAGGCGCCACGCGTCGTGGTAGCGGTACTGCGTGCGTCCCGCGGCGTCGATGCCGGTGGCCTGGATGTGACCGTTCGGGAGGGGGCAGATCCAGACGTCGTTCCACGCGGGAGGTATCACCAGCGCGTCGATGCGGCGCAGCGTGTCGGCGTCGGTGACGCGGTTGCCGTTCTGGTCGAGGTAGACGAAGCCCCGCCCCGCCCGCCGGCGTCGCAGCCCTGGCGTCGAGCAGTCGACGCGGCGGAGGCGGGGCATGGCGTCGTTACGCCTCGAACGTGTGCATCGCCGCTTCCTCGGCGCTGCGCATGCCTTCGTCGCGGCCCACGTCGATGGCGACGTTCTCCTTGACGGTGTCCTCGCGGACGCCCTCGTCGAGGTCGACGATCCGGCCCGCGGGGGCGTCGCCGATGCCCTCGGCCTCGGAGAGGTACGGCACCTCCACCTCGAGGGCGGGGTCGGGCAGCTCACGCGCGAGGCGGCCGTCCAGCGGCTCGCCGGCGCGGCTCTCCTCGGCCGTCGTGCCGAAGTCGTTGACGGCCACGGGGCGTTCGACCGGGCTGTGCTCGCGGTCGAGGATCTCGCCGGCCGTCATGGACTCGTCGACGTCGATGTCGATGCCGCTGACCCCGGTGTCGGCCTGGGTCGAGACAGGGGTGCTGTCGTCACGCATGCGCGCCTCCTGCGTCAGACGCGGACGGTGACGTCCGGCGTGGTGGTCGTGTGGACCTTGTCGGTCACGTCCTTGCCGGCGAACGTGTCGGTGACGACGCGCTTCGCCGTGCCGAGGAGGTCGCTCGTCTCCTGCTTGACCGTCTCGGTCGCCTGCTGGACCTCGGGCTTGCCGAGCAGGCCGCGCCACTGCTTCATGATCAGCTCGTAGCGGGCGCGCCCAGCCTTGGCGCCGAGGACATAGCCGGCCGCGAAGCCGGTCAACAACGTCGCCTTGCGGATCATCGGGTGCCTCCAGGTGCGGTGCCGGCGGGCGCGCCGGGATCGGGTGCTGTCGTTCGAGCTCTGGCCTACCCGGCTGGCGCGCGCGGCAACCGCTGTTGTCACACCCGGACGCGATGCTGGGTCGTATGACCGCGCTCCGCCCGCACCGCCTCCGCGACGCCCGGCATGCCGAGCTCGAGGCGACGCGCGTGTGGGCTCGCGATCGCTCGGATGCGCTGCGGACGGACGGCTTCCTGGCGGCGGGCCAGGGCTGTACGCGGCCGAGGGGGCCAAGCGCGACGGCGCGGTGATCTTCGCCAACACCGACCCGCGCATGGTGGCCTTCTTCTGCGCGTGGCTGCGGCGCTACTTCGAGGTCGACGAGACACGGCTGCGTTGCCGGCTCTACCTGCACGCCGACCTGGACCACGACGCCGCCGTGGCGGTGTTGAGCGCCGTGACGGGCGTACGTGAGGCGCAGTACACGAAGCCGTACCGCGCCGTGGTGGAACCGACGCGCAGGGCGCGACGGCACGAGCACGGCTGCCTGACCGTCCGCTACGCCTGCTCGTGGACGCACAGTAGGGTCATGGCGCTGGCCGATCTCCTGCTATCGTTTCGGCCTGCCGATCCCGCGTAGCTCAATTGGCAGAGCACCCGCCTGTTAAGTGGGTGGTTGATGGTTCGAGTCCATCCGCGGGAGCTCCTCGACCTCCCCGGGGCAGTAGCTCAGCTGGTCAGAGCAGGGGACTCATAATCCCTGGGTCGCAGGTTCGAGCCCTGCCTGCCCCACTCTCGTTCGCGCAGGTCAGACGGCAGATCAGACCCTCCGGCGGCTCCGCGCCGCGGACCGCCGGAGGGCCGATGCTCACACATTGCTCACAGTCCACCCCGCGTCACGACGCGGGACGCGCCGTGAGTCGCCGGGTCTAGATGGGACGGCGGGCCGGCCGGAGTCGGCGGGCATCGTTCGCAAATGCCGCTTGTGGCATCGGTCGTGCTCATCCTGGCGAGCATGGGTCTGGCCGAGCGGGCAGCGCGGAGCGACGCGATGAGCGCGCGCCGTCTGCCGCCCGGCGTCCGCCGCCGGGGCACCGGCTTCACCTACACGTGGCGCGACGCGCGGGGGCAGCAGTTCTCGCGCAAGGCAGGCAACACCCTCGACGAGGCGATCGCCTACAAGACGCGGATCGACGCCGAGCGGCTCATGGGCACGTTCCAGGCGAACAGCCGCACGAAGTTCGCCGACTACGCCGCGCAGTGGGTCGAGGTAGCGCCGCTCAAGCCGCAGACGCGGCAGCGGTACCAGTCGATCGTGCACACCCACCTGATCCCGGCGTTCGGGCCGCTCGCGCTGCCAAAGATCCACCCGCAGCTGGTCCGCGCGTGGCTGGCCGAGCAGACCGCCACGGACTTGTCCGCGTCGTCGGTCCGTCAACACGCGGCCGTCCTGCGCAGCTGCCTGCGTGCCGCTCAGACTGACGGGCACATCTCGGCGCTGCCGACGTCCGGGCTGCGGCTACCGCGCGCCGGGCGGCGCCGCGCCCGGGTGCTGTCGCTCCGCGAAGCGCTCGACCTCGTCGAGGCAGCGCCCGAGCAGTGGCGGACGGCGATCGCGACGGCCGTCTTCACCGGGCTTCGTCTCGGAGAGCTGCTCGCGCTGACCCGCGACGACGTCGACCTGGCGCGCGGGATGCTGACGGTCAACGCAACGCTGACGCAGGTCCCCAACCGCCGGCCCCGGCTACGCCGAGAGCCGCCGAAGAGCGACGCCGGCGTGCGCGACGTGCCGCTGGTCCCTCTTGTCGCCTACATGCTCGCCGACCACCTAGCGCGGCTCGGGCCGACCGAGGAGGGAGTCGTGTTCGCGAACGGCGTGGGCCGCTTCCTCGACTCCCACAACTTCTACCGGGACTGCTGGTACCCGACGCGGGCAGCCGCCGGACACCCCACGATGGTTTTCCATGAGTTGCGCCACACGGCGGCGTCGCTACTGCTGGCACACGCGAACGCTTCCCTCGCCGAGCTCAAGGTGATCCTGGGTCACAGCCAGATCGCCCACACGGTCGACATCTACGGACACCTCGTCCCAGGGCGCCTTACCGCGATCCGCGACAGCTTCGGCGACGCACTCGAAGCAGCGAGCATCAGGCCGTATCCGAGCGACCGCGTCGGACGGGCAGATCAAACATCCGGCAGGCACTTGCGGCTGATCCGCTGACGCGGACGCCCGACCCCGTGATACCAGCCGCGTCCTGTCCGGGCCACACCCGCCGGCTGATCCCTACCGCGCGGGGCCGAGTTCGCGCATGGCTGCTCATCGCGCGTTCCGGTGAGCAGTTTCCGGCGCAACCTATTTCCGTCGTCACCAAACTGTAACGGGCATCGGTGGCCGCGGTCGGAGGTGGCGAACGGCTCGGGGAAGGGCCGCACACCACCACTGTGGAGGTTCGCCGTGTTCGACAACCGGATCAGCACGATGCTCACCCAGCTCAGCTCGGCGGCGGGGCGGGCGGTGCGCCGGCCGTGGTCGCGCGGTCTCGCCGCGCTCGCCGTCGCCGCC
Organism: Frankiaceae bacterium; assembly: GCA_035556555.1. Taxonomy (GTDB): domain Bacteria; phylum Actinomycetota; class Actinomycetes; order BP-191; family BP-191; genus BP-191. The sequence goes on along the minus strand of DATMES010000033.1, from coordinate 5,203 downwards.
CCCGTCGCGGTCATCACCGCCGCCCCGGCGGACGCCGGCGTCCCGCGCACCCCGGTGTGGATCGGCTCGCCGGTCGTGAGCACCTGGCCGAACAGCGTCGGCTGCTCCGGCGCGTACTACCCGTCGGCGAGCTGCTCGCTGCCCTACGCGCACCACACGTTCACCTGGGGCAACCCCTACCGCGGCGATGTCGGCTGGGACCAGCAGAACATCGCCTCCGGCGCCGCCGTCTACGTCTACGCCGCGCCGCAGGACTCCCGCCTCGGCGGGCAGATCACCGCGCGGGTCGAGCGGGTCGGCCTCGCCTGCTCGGTGCGGTCCGGGGAGAGCTACGAGTCGGCGCGGCGCCGCGGCGGGCATCACGTCAAGGTCGGCATTTACCACGGCAGCACCCGCGTCGGCACCGTCACCTACGTCCACATCAACGCCGCCGTCTCCAACGGGCAGACGATCAGCCGCTGGGGTGGGTACGTCGGCACGGTCGGCACCTACACGTCCAACAGCTGCTGGACCGGCCGGCACCTGCACGTCGAGCTGTACAACGACTCCAATTACGCCTGCTACAACAAGTCGTGGAAGCAGGGGCAGCAGATGTACCGCACCAACTTCATCGGCTACCTCGGCGGCAGCTTCGCCTCCTCGCCGCGGCAGGGCTGCCCGTAGCATCACCCGGCACTGAGGTCAGCGGAACACGGCGGTGGTGGCGGAGGCGACTCCGCCGCGACCGCCGTTCCCACGCCCGGTCGGCGTGCGGTCGCCCATGGCGACCCACCTACTGCAACCCCGCTCGGTGCAGCAGGTCCTCCCACGCCGACAGCACGTCGCGCGCAACCTCGACCGCATCGAGTTTCATCGACCCGGAGCTGATCCGCACCGACGCCGACAACCCGTCCGTGGGGTCGCCGTCGAACGTCAGTGACGTCATCGCCGTGTTCACATCGCCGGTGCGGGTGCTCGTCAGCCGCAGATGCTTCACGCCGTTCGCCAGATCCGCGGCGAGTAGCAGCGCCGGATATCGCTGCACCAGACGCTCGACCCGCCTCCCCAGCCCGTCATGCCGCAGCCAGTCCTTCAAATGCCAGGCGTGCATGAAGAAGGTGATGAAGCCGTCCTCGATGTCGGCGACGACGAACGTCGGCGTGGGCGGCGCGATCCCGTGCAGCCAGCCGAACGCGCGAATCATCCGCCGGTGCTGCGCCCGCCAGGACCGGTCGAACGTCGCCTTCCCGGTCACCGACACGCTCAGGCCCATCGTGACGGCCTCCCGCACGTCTGCGCGGCGGCCCAGGGCACCGCAGCGCGGGCACGGATACCGGCCGGGGCCGATCTGAGTCGCTAACACACCCTCCGGGAAACGGAACCCGCACTCGACGCAGAACACGTCCTCAACCGCCGACATCGGTCCACGATAGGTCGGGTGCCGGGATGCGCCGCCCAGGCGGTGGTCGGTGTCAGCCGTCCAGGCCGAGCTCGGTCCGGATCGCGGCGTCGACGGCGGCGCGGCCTTCGTCGAGGGCGCGTTCGGCGGCCAGGACGGCCGTCCACGCATCGACCGACGACGGGTCGTCCATGCCCGTGCCGGCGAACGTGTTGCGGGCGCTGCGCAACTGCATGACGAGCGTGGACAGGTGCCGGATCGCGTCGGCGACAGGTGCCGACGCGACGATCTCGGCGGCGTCGAGCGCAGCCTGCACGGCGCGGTCCGCCGCGGTTGCGCGGACTGCTGCGGCGCGCAGCTCCGCGTTGTTCGCGTCGAGCTCGGCGATCAGATCCTGCGGCTGCTCCGCGGCCGGCCGCCGCATCGCGTCGGTGAGAAGCAACCGGGTCGCCCGGCGGGCAGCGAACTCGTCGTGGGAGGCCACCTGCTCACGGATCGCGACCTTCACCGCCCGGTACGCGGCGAGGCGGTCCTCACGCAGCGCCAGCCGCAGCTCGTGTGCCCGGTCGGCCGCCCGTAGCGCCCGCTCGTCCGCGCGGCGCTGCCGATCGGCGCGGGCCGCGAACAACTGCGTGCCCAGCGCTGCGGTGAGCGTCGCTACCGCGGTGATCACGACGTCGGCAGTGCCCATCGGCCCATCATCGCCGCCGTGGGCACGCGCGCACGCGGGGCGCGCCGATCCTCGACCGGCCTGTGTCCGGTTCGCCTACGGCTGCTGCCCGGCCGCTTCCTTGACCCACCGCGGCAGCGAATCCGGGCCCGGCCCCCAGCCGCCGCGGAGCTGGAAGGTGCGACCGGCGAGGACCCGGCCGGCGATGTCGCGCAGTTCGGCGACCTCACCGCCGGGCCATCCCGCAGCGAGCGCCCACGCGGCGAGCTCGTCGACGTCGAGGCGGTAGCCCGCACCGTGCAGAACCTGCAACGTGCGCACCGCGTAGGCGCGGTCGTCGTCCTGCACCAGGCCGTTGTTGTGGTTGATCGAGTCGGTCACATGCCCCATCGCCACGGCGACCACCGGGTCGGCGATCTGCGGCGACGGGGCCTGCGCGCCGCTGACCAGGTCCGTCGCCTGGTGGGCACGGACCCACACCGCTTCGGCACCCGCCGACCCGGCGATCACGCACGCCGCCGACACCATCTCGGCCAGCTCGTCGTCGAGCGCGGTCAGCACCTTCGACGTCGCCCACGGGGCGAGCACCGGCCCGCCCGACCAGCCGTCTTTGTGCACCGTCGCCGGCGCGGACACGGCCAGGCCGTGGCGGCGAACCGCGTCGGAGAGCGTCCGGTTCTTGCCGAGCACCGACTTCGCGTGCAGCAGCACCAGCGGCGTCCCCGGCTCGGCGGTGGTGGTGACCCAGCGCACGCCGAGCGCGATCGCGTCAGCGACCGGATGCCCGGCTGGCACGTAGAACGCGGCATACGTCGGCGGGACTTCGAACATGCGTCGCACGCTACGCCGACTTCCGCGCACCGCGTCACGACCCGGGATCACCGCCGACGTCGTCTCGGTCGATCACCGCGGGCCAGCGCGGATGGTCCGGGGTGACGAACTCGCCGATGTTCGCGCCAGGCACTGCGCTCGTCAGCCCCCACTCGGTACCCGCGCCGGGCAGGCCGAGCAGCCGTCCCACCGCCACCCACCACACGCACCCGAACTCGGGAATCTGGTCGACCGTGACGCCGAGCTCGACCAGCGTGGGCCGGCTCACCGCCGACAGCGCCTCGACGAGGCCCGCGGCGCGGTCGCCGTCGCTGGGGTGATGCGTCCAGTTGATGACCTCGCCACCCCAGCGGTCCATCAGCGGCGTCAGCCCGGACACGTCGCCGTCTTCGACGTCGAACGGCACGACCACCCACAGCAGGCCGCGGCGGACGCCGCCGCCCTGCCAGACCAGCGGGCTCGATCGGCGCAGCAGGTCCGCCCCCGCGTCGTCGAGCAGATGCGGATATGCGGTAGCCGCCGCAGCAAGTTTGCCGTCGCGCATCTCGTCGGTGAGCATCGACAGCCCGTCGCGGCGGATGCTCGTGGCCTCGTGTGGCAGCAGGCGGGTGGCGTGCATCGCGCCGATCAGGTGGGTGCCGATCGCCGCCCGCGTCTGCGCCTCGGCGGCGGCGGCGAAGCTGCGGTTTACCGCGGCGAGTTCGCTCGCGTGGACACCCGTACCGTCGAGCAGCGTTTCGACCTGCGCTGCGAGCGCGGTCGTCACCTCGCGCAGCCGGTCCGGCCAGCTCGCCGGATGTGCCAGGTCGATACGCTGCGCGGCCATCGTGCGATTGTCCCTGCTGCCGCCGCGTCCGCGCCGCTGATGGTCGCGGCTAGTTCGCTGCGAACGCCGACGTGAACTGTCCGCCGAGTTCGGCAATGGCTGCGGTCCAAGGCTCACCCGGCAGGAGCGTGTTCATCGCGTCCGTCGCGATCAGAAGAAGGGGGTTGCGCGCAGAACCGCGTTGTTCTGACGTGCCGTGTCTCGAAGCACGCCCCGGTCGCGGTCGAGCTCAACGATGTACGCGTTCGCCGTCAGCAAGGTGGGTGGCTTCTCTCGGTCGATGAGGGTGCGGGACCGGGTCGTGGATGACGTGCGTCTGCTTCAGCTCGGCGGGCGGGTGCTGGAAGAGTCGGCGCGGATAGCGGAGGACGAGCGACGGCGGGCGTTGGCGCGAACCGTCGCGAACGGCATCGCCGACGGAGACGTCGTCGAGGTCGACGCTGTCGTCGCACGGGCGCTCATCGCGCTGGAGCCTCCTCACGTCCAGGTGCTGGCCAGGCTGAGCCACCCGCAGCCCGGATCGTCGGCGGGGTTCGCGCGCTGCCGATCTACTCGTTAAAGATGCTGGAGGAGTGCCAGCCCGGTGCGGTCGCGGTGCTCGACCCGAGCATGGCGGTGCTCGAACTCGAAGGCTGGTCTTCGCGAAGGGCGCTGCGCACTTCGCGGACCGCGAGTGGAAGCATCACCGACTTCGGCTGGCTGTGCCTCCGGCGCCTGGAGGATGAAGGCTCGGAGCGAGGGCGCCCGGAATCCGACCGCGCGGACCTCGTGAGCGCCGCTGCGTTGCCGACGCTCACGAGGTGACCGCGGGTCACGCGGACTGACGGCGCGGCTGCTCAAGGAGGTTTCTGAGCGCGTCGCGCGGCACGATGATCCGCCGCCCGATACGGACGTGCGGGATCTCGCCAGTGCGAACCGCGGCGAACGCGAGACCGCGGCTGATGCCAAGCAGCGTGGCGGTCTGCTCGACGGTGAGGATCGGCGGGAGGTCGTCGTCGAGCGTCATGACGCTTGCTCCTTCACATCGAGGTCGACATCGGCTTCGAGGTCGAACCAGTCGGGCCAGAGTTCGCAGGGGTGGTGGCCGAGCGCAATGGAGACGCGGTCGGCGATGTCCCACCGGAGCCAGCGCGAGGCGAGGACGCGGTGCAGCGTCCGCTTAGGCAATCCGATGGCGAGCGCGAGCTCGCTGAGCGGGATCTGCGCCTCCCGGGCGCGGGCGAGCAGGAGCCCGCGCGCGACGTGGGCGCTGAAGTAGGTGGCCATCACAGGTCCAGCTGGAGTGCCCCCGCTTCCCCGGACACTGATCTTGTGGCGACGATGGTCGCCTGAGAGGAGTCCGTATGCCGGCACCCAGGTCGCCTGAGTTCCGCCGTCGAGCGGTCGAGCTCGCACGGCTGCGGGAGAAGCCGATCGCGCAGATCGCCAAGGACCTCGGGATCGCCGAGTCCGGGCTGCGCCGGTGGATGGCGCAGGCCGACATCGACGAGGGCAAGCG
>DATMES010000032.1 GCA_035556555.1 Frankiaceae bacterium | reverse complement strand
GGGGGTAGGGCGGGCGTCGCGCCGGACCGCTACTCGGCGGGCGTCGGCTGCCAGGTCATGCGTACGGCCGTGCCGCCGTCGGTCGTGACGACCTCGACGTTGTCGACCAGGCCCGCCACGACGGCGAGGCCGAAGCCCGCCGGCAGCGCCGCGCCGGGGTCGCTGGGGTCGGCGATGTCGTGGAAGTCGATGAGGTCCGGCGGCTCCGCGACGGGCTCGCCCGTCGCCTCGACGGCGGTGTCGGCGTGCGCCGGGCCTCGGTCGCGCACGGTGACCGTGAAGCAGCCGTCGTCGTCGTTGAGCTCCACGACGACGTCCTCGGCCGCGGCGTGCGAGGCGTGCAGGCCGACGGCCCGCGCGCACGCCTCCCCGACGGCGAGCTTGACCTCGTCGATCACACCCTCGTCGACGCCCGCCCTGCGGGCGACGACGGCCGCGAGCAGGCGGGCAGTGCGTACGTGCGCGGGGAGTGCGGTGAAGCGCAGCTCGACAGTGGGCATCCGGGTGATACCGCGCGTCAGTCCGTCGCCGAGACGGCTTCTTCGACGCTGTTGTGGATCGGGAACACCTTGGTGAGGCCGGTGATCCGGAAGATCTTGAGGATGCGCTCCTGCGTGCACACGAGGCGCAGCGAGCCCTCGTGGGCGCGGACCCGCTTGAGGCCGCCGACGAGCACGCCGAGGCCGGTCGAGTCGAGGAAGTCGACGTTCTCCATGTCGACGACGAGGTGGTAGGCGCCGCTCGACACGAGGTCGATGAGCTGCTCGCGGAGCTTCGGCGCGGTGTACACGTCGATCTCGCCACCTACGACGACGATCGTCCGGTCGCCCTCGGTCCTGGTCGACAGGGACAGGTCCACGCGTTCCTCCAGAGCAGCAGACGACAGCGGCAAGGTCTACGGCCGCGAGCGGCGTATGCCCGCGAGGGCACCGATCTAACCACGGCGGAAGATGTCGCACCGCCGTGGTTGACTCGGGCGGTGCATGGCTCGCTGCTCGGGCGGCTCACCGCGTCGCCCAGGTACGCGTCGCAGGTCACCCACGTCGAGCACGTCCCCGCCCGGTCGGGCCGCACCACCGAATGGCCGGACTGGGTCGCGCCGCTGCTCGTCGACAGGCTCAGGGTGGCGGGCATCGCGGCGCCGTACGAGCACCAGGTGGCCGTGGCGGAGCACGCCCGCGCGGGGCGCAACGTCGTCGTCGCGACGGGCACCGCCTCGGGCAAGTCGCTGGCGTACCTCATGCCGGTCGTCACCGCCGCCATCGAGAACCCGAAGTCCACCGCGCTCTACCTGTCGCCCACGAAGGCGCTGGCGATGGACCAGCTCCGCGCGATGCGGGCGCTGACCGTGACGCAGCTGCGGGCTGCGACGTTCGACGGGGACACGCCGGCGGCGGAGCGCGACTGGGTGCGCGCGCACGCCAACCTCGTGCTCACCAACCCCGACATGCTGCACCGCGCCCTGCTCCCGCAGCACACGCGCTGGTCGCGGTTCTTCAAGGGGCTGCGGTACGTCGTCGTCGACGAGTGCCACGGCTACCGCGGCGTGTTCGGCTCGCACGTCGCGCAGATCCTGCGGCGGCTGCGGCGGATCTGCGAGAAGTACGGCTCGTCGCCGGTCTTCGTCCTCGCGTCGGCCACGGTGTCGTCGCCGGAGACGTCGGCGGCGCGGCTCATCGGCGCGGACGTCGTGGCCGTGACCGACGACGCGTCGCCGCGGGGGGCGACGGAGTTCGCGCTGTGGGAGCCGCCGCTGACCGACGCGGAGCTCGGCGTACGGCGCTCCTCCCCCGCCGAGACCGCCGACCTGCTGACCGACCTGGTGATCGAGGGCGTACGGACGATCGCGTTCATCCGCTCGCGGCGGGGAGCGGAGTCGATCGCGGCCCAGGTACGCCGCCAGCTCGCCGAGGTCGCGCCGGAGCTGGGGGGCAAGGTCGCTGCGTACCGCGCCGGCTACCTGCCCGAGGAACGCCGCGCGCTCGAGGCGGCACTGCAGTCGGGCGCGCTGACCGGCGTCGCGGCGACGTCGGCGCTGGAGCTCGGCGTCGACATCACCGGGCTCGACGCGGTGCTGCTGTCCGGCTACCCCGGCACCGTCGCGTCGGTCTGGCAGCAGGCGGGGCGCGCGGGGCGGCGCGGGGGCGAGGCCCTCGCCGTGTTCGTGGCGCGCGACGACCCGCTGGACACCTACCTCGTGCACCACCCCGAGGCGCTGTTCGGGCGGCCGGTCGAGGCGACGGTGCTGGACCCCGACAACGAGCACGTGCTCGACCCGCACCTCTGCGCGGCCGCGGCGGAGCTGCCGCTGACGAAGGACGACTTCGCGCTGTTCGGGCCCCGGACGGAGGAGCGGCTCGCCGACCTCGTGCGTACCGGCTTCCTGCGGCACCGGCCGACCGGCTGGTACTGGGCGCGGCGCGAGCGGGCCACCGACCTCGCGGACATCCGCTCGACGGGGGGTGCCCCTGTACGGATCGTCGAGGAGGCGACCGGACGGCTGCTCGGCACCGTCGACGCGGCGGCCTCGCACACGACCGTGCACGACGGCGCGGTGTACCTGCACCAGGGCGACTCGTACGTCGTACGCCGCCTCGACCTCGACATGGACGTCGCGCTCGTCCACCCCGAGGACCCCGACTACACGACGTCCGCCAAGGACGTGACGGACATCCGCATCGTGGAGACGCTGCGTTCGGCGGCGTGGGGCCCCGTGACGTTCTGCTTCGGGACCGTGGACGTCACCAACCAGGTCGTCGGCTACCTCAAGAAGCGGATCTTCACCGGCGAGGTGCTCTCGGACGAGCCGCTGGTGCTGCCGCCGCGGCAGCTCCGTACGCGCGCCGTCTGGTACACGATGCCGATCGACCTGCTGGCGTCGTACGGCGTCGAGTGGGCGGACATCCCCGGCGCGGCGCACGCGGCCGAGCACGCGGGGATCGGTCTGCTGCCGCTGTTCGCGACGTGCGACCGCTGGGACATCGGCGGCGTCTCGACGGCACTGCACGAGGACACCGGGCTGCCGACGGTCTTCATCTACGACGGCTACCCGGGCGGGGCCGGCTTCGCCGAGCGCGGCTACGTCGCCGGCGTCGCCCACCTGCGGGCCACCCGCGAGGCCATCGCGGGGTGCGGCTGCGAGAGCGGCTGCCCCTCGTGCGTGCAGTCGCCGAAGTGCGGCAACGGCAACAACCCGCTCGACAAGGCGGGCGCCGTACGCCTGCTGGACGCGGTTCTGGCGTGCGCGGATGGGTACATCAGCGGGTAACGGACGGCGCGAGAGTCGCGCCGCGCGCAGCACCGGAGGTCCCACTGATGGCAATTCTCGGCCTGTTGCTCCTGGCCGCCGCGGCGGTCTTCGGAGTCGAGACGGCGGTGAGCAACCAGACCGGGTTGCCCATCGAGGTGTTCGGCGAGAGCCGGAACGTCCCCGTGTACGTCGTGTTCCTGCTCGGCGCGCTGGCCATGGCCGTCGCCACGCTGGGCACGTTCATGATCACGGGCTCCTTCCAGCGCCGCCGCCACGTACGCCGCGACGCCAAGCACCGCATCCGTGAGGAAGAGGTCTCCACGCGCCTCGACGACACCACGCGCACCAACGCCGAGCTCATCGAGGAGAACGACCGTCTCCGCGCCGAGCTGAACTCCGAGCGCCGCGCCGCGGCGACCATGGGCGGCGTCGCCGTTCCCCCCGGGGCCGGCAACGTGGCGTACGGCGACCAGGTCTCCGACGCGGTCCGCAGCGACACGATCAGCGACACCGGCCGCTTCGACCCGTACCCGACGGAGCGCGGCGTCGACGGCGCGGTCAACACCGAGGGCGTCCGCTACGACGGCACGGCCCACGACACCGCCGACGGCACCCGGCACGACGACAAGGCCGGCATCGTCGGCCGGTTCCGCGGCAACCACTAGCACGCTCGTTCGACGAAGGGCCCCCGCTCCGGCGGGGGCCCTTCGTCGTTATGCCGCTGCGCGGGGGCGCACTCGTTCTCTGCAGGTCAGGCGCCGGTCTCACGCGTGGTGACGCTCCACAGAACGCCGCGTCCGACGCGGCGGGCTCGCGCGAGGCGGGGCCGCCGGCCGCGTCGTTCTGCGAAGCCCTGCGCGTTACGGGGTCGGCGTGCTCCGCAGCCAGAGGCGCAGGTGCGCGGCGGCGAGGAAGAGCAGCAGGGCGATCGCGATGGAGCGGAAGAGCCTGCGGCCCTCGAACACCATCGAGAAGGAGTCGTAGACGGTGTCCCTGAACCCGCCGCCCTCGGCGATGGTGTCGGTGCCGGTGACGTTCTTGTCGCCGCCGTAGTCGAGTGTCGGGTCGTACGTGCCCCACGGGATCGTCTCGGGGGCCGGCGGCGCGAACTTCGGCAGCGGGGGCAGCTTGGGGGCGCCGAGCTTGGGCGCGAACGACTTGAACGTCAGGCCGAACGCGAGCCGCTGCTGTGCCGCGCGGGTCTGCTCCTGCGCGGTCTTGCCCGAGGAGAACGAGCCGCCGGTGCTGTTGTCGTTGTAGCCGTCGCCGTCGGTGTCGGCGGAGTTGCCGCCGCCGCCGGAGCCACCGGTGGAGCCGCCGCCGGAGCCACCGCCGCTGCCGCCGTTGGAGCCACCGCCGCCCGTGGAGCCGTTGCCGGGCTCGTCCTCGCCGTTGTAGCCGCCGTCGCCGGGGTCGGTGCCCGGGTCGGTGCCGGGCTCCTCGTCGGGGTCGGGCTGCGGGGTCGGCTCGTTCAGCGTGACGCTGGCGGGCGACGACATCGGCGAGGAGAGCTGCGCGCCGCTGTCGGGGCCGGGGCAGTTGGCGCAGGCGAGCCGGTGCGCGCGGACGACGTACGTGTGCTCGCCGCCGTAGCCGCTGCTCGGCAGCTCGAACTCGTGCGAGGTGCGGTCGGCGGGGAGGTTGGAGGCGACGCTGACGCCGTCGGCGTTGAAGACGTCGTAGCCGGTCAGGTCGGGCTCGCGGTTGGCGTTCCACGAGACCTTGATGCGGCGCTGGCCGGTGGCGATCGCGCTGACGCCCGTGGGGGCGGCCGGCGGGATCTGCAGCATGACGGTGCGCGAGCCGGTGGTGGCGCCGGACAGGGAGGCGGTGTAGCGGCCGTTGTACGCCGTCGGGGAGCCGGCGGCGCAAGCACCCGCGTGGTTGGGGCAGGCCGGGTCGAACGTGAACTTGAGGTCGCGGTCGCTGGTGCCGGACGAGGTGTCGACCTTGTACGGGCCGGGGTTGGGGCCGGGGATCGCGAGGTTGAGGCTGACGGCCGCGCCGTCGGCGCTGCTGGTCAGGGTCGAGGTGCCGCGGTCGAGCGTGACGGCGAAGTCGACGGTCGCGGGCGTCGTGAACGTCGAGTTGTCGGTCGGCTTGGACCACGTGGCCCGGACGGTGGCGAAGGCGGGCGTGGCCGCGAGGAGCACCCCGCCCACTGCCACGGCCAACGGCAGCATCGCTGCCCGGCGCGCACTGCTCACTGCGACCTCCTACGTGCTCCCGTGCGCGCCTCGTCGCGTCCATCCCCTGCATCGTCACGAACCCGGTCGGGGTTGACCGGTCCGTGCGCGACGCACGTGTGACGCAGGCGCATCGGGTTGCGTTCCTCCGCTGGGTGGTGCCGGACCGTTGTCCGGCTCCGAAACGGACAACGCGCCACGGACAGGAAGGTTACGGCCACGGCGCGGAGTCTCTCCGGAACGTCAGCTCTTGGGCAGCGGGAGCTTCTTGGACAGCTCGAGGCGCAGGATCAGCCGCTGCTTGGCACTGCCCTTGGGGTGGCAGGTCGTGAGCGTGAGCCAGTGCGCCTTCGGGTCCGACGGCTTGCCGACGACGCCGAAGTCCTCGGGCCTGACGGCGACGGGGTTCCTTCCACCGTTCGGCTTGCCGTTGAACGTCGGCATGACCGTGTACTCGAACCGCTCGAACGGCGTGTCGAGCCACACGATGTCGCCGGTCCTGAGCTCGTCCATGCGGTTGAACGGGCGGCCGTACGTCGTGCGGTGGCCGGCGATGGCGACGTTGCCCTTCTCACCGGGCAGCGGGGTGTTCTTGTAGTGGCCGGCGCCGGCCTTGAGCGCCGCGGGGGTCGTGCCCTCGACGACCAGCACGTCCACCTTGATCTTCGGGATGACGAGGCGGGTGAGGCCCTCACCCTCCTTGATCTGGCGGTTCTGGTACGCCTGGCGGTACTCGGGGTTCGAGAACTGCGTGCGCAGGCGGCTCTGGATCTGCGCGGACCAGAGGTCGGTGGCGAACGGGTAGGCGAACATCCCGACGCCCGCGAGCGCCAGCACGATCGAGAGAACGGAGAGGGCGCGGCGGCCACCGGGGCG